>JAIBAS010000233.1 GCA_019695075.1 Promineifilum sp.
GGGCCGCCGCGGCGGCCAGGGCCAGCAGCAGCGCCAACCCACGCCAAATCGACGGCCGGGCGCGGCGCGCCCCGTCGCCAAATCCTCCTTGTGGGGAACGGATGCGGTTCACCAGTGCGCTTGCGGGAGGGGCCTAGTCCTCGCCCGGCGGACGCAGGGCATAGCCGACGCCGCGCTCGCTGACGATCCAGTTGCCCAGCGGATCGACGGCGCGACGCAGCCGCTTGATGAGTGTCTTGAGCCGGTCGGGGTCGTCCACGAGGACGTCGCCCCACACGGCCAGCTCCAGGTCTTCGCCGCGCACCACCTGGCCGGCGTTGCGGCACAGGCGGGCGAGGATGGCGAATTGCGACGCGGTCAGGTTCAGTTCGGCGTTGTCGCCCCAGACCTGATGCCGCTGCTCGTCGATGACGAACGGCCCGGCCTGCACCAACCCGGGCACGTCCTGCCGCCGCACGAAGCGGCGCAATATCTCGCTGCTGTAGCGGTATTGGCCCCCGACGCGCTCCAGCAGGCATTGCTGCTCCAACTGGCGCAGGCTCTCCAGCGGCCCGTCGGCGATGGCCAGCGCGTGCTGCTCCTCGGCCGAGAGGTTCTGCCACAGGTAGCCCAGGTGCGACTCGGCTTCCAGTTCGATGGGGCCGTCGAGGTTGGCCAGCGGGAAATCGACCGGCTGCGCCGCGGGCCGCACGTCGCGGGCCACCAGCGCCTGCACAGTGTGGTAGCCGGCGATGTGGAGAAAGAAGGGGTGCAGGCCGACCAGCCACAGCAGGTGGCGGGTCATCTCTTCTGTGAATGTGACCGACGTGCGACTGAGGCGCTTCTCGAACAGCGCCCGCGCCTCGTCTTCGGTGAACAAGCCCAGCGGCACGGTGACGAAGATATTGAAGAAGGGCGAGCTGAGGACGGCCTCCTCGGCGGTGATGGCGAAGAGTGGGCGCTGGCTGGCGGTGAGATAGGCTAGACCGTACTTGGTCGTCAGGCCGCGCAGGCGGGCGAAGAAGTAGGGCGTCAGGTGCAGGTTGGCGGCCAGCAGCTCGAACTCGTCCAGTAGGACGACGACGCTGACGCCGTGTTGGTAGACCTGCTGCAAGGCCCGGTCGAGGGCGCGGTAGGTGCCCGGCTGCGTGGCCGTCTCCACGGCCAGGCCGGCCGCGGTGGCCGCGTCCAGCAGGCCATCGAGCATCAGTTCGTAGACCTCCTCCGGCGGCGAACCGGCCAGTTCCTGGCAGTCGAGCATGACGAACAGCGAGTGGGGCGGGTCGAGCCGGTAGCGCGCCCGCACGCTGGGGTGCGTCAGGTGCAACAGCAGCGAGCTTTTGCCGATGCGCCGCGGCCCGATGAGTGACACGCTCTGGCCGTTGCGCAACAGGCCCAGCGTTTGGTTGATCTCCGCTTCGCGGCCGACGAAATCCTCGACCCGGCGAATCGCGCCACGATGGAAAAAGGGATTGTCTGCACCCATAATTGCCTTCTATTGTAATCCCGATGAGCGCCAAAGGGTATTAGAAGTTCAGTGGACAGTGGACAGTGGACAGTGGGCAGTGGGCAGTGGCCACTGACCGCGCAACGCCCCTTGTCGCCGGGGGGCGGGCAGCGTAAAATCCGAACATATGGACGAAGCGCTTCTGTCGCGATTGCGGAGGCTGGGCGTGGTGAAGACGGCGCGAGAGATTCAGCCGCCGACCAGAAGCCCTCTCCCTAACCCTCTCCCGGAGGGCGAGGGGACGGAAGGCGCTCGGTCGCGCCGCCGGCCGTTGTCGTTGGAGCAACTTTTGCCCGGCGGGCGCGTCGTCGAGTCGGACGATGGCGGCTGCTTTGTCATCGACCGCGTCTTCGTCGCCGACCACCGCCACGGCGGCGACAGCCTGGCCGACCTGCTGCGCAACCGTCCGGCCGCGGCCGTGCCCTATGTGCCCGATGCCCGGCTGGAGGCGCTCGACTTCCGCGACTTCCTCTTTTTGGACACGGAAACGACCGGGCTGGCCGGCGCGGGCACGCTGGCCTTCATGGTTGGCGTGGCCTACTGCGAGCGCCGGCCCGACGGCAGCGATGTCTTCGTCGTGCGCCAGTACTTTCTGCGCGACCACGGCGACGAGCGGGCCATGCTGCGCCAACTGGACGGGCTGCTGGCCGAGCGGGCCGGACTGATCACCTTCAACGGCCGCTCCTTCGACGTGCCCCTGCTGGACAACCGCTACCTGATGAACCGGCTGCCCAGCCGCCTGACCGACCTGCCCCACATCGACCTGCTGCTACCGGCGCGACGGCTCTTCCGCGCCCGGCTCGGCTCGTGCGCTCTGGGCGCGCTGGAGCGCAATCTACTGGGCTTGCAGCGCACGCAGGACGACGTGCCCAGCGCGCTCATCCCGGCGCTCTACTACCAGTATTTGCGTACCGGCGAAATGGGCGCGTTGGCGGGCGTGTTCTACCACAACCAAATGGACGTGTTGTCGATGGTGACGCTGGCGGCGCGCATCTTCCGCCAGTTGGAGGCGTCGTGTTGCGACGACCCCATCGACCAGTTCAGTCTGGCGCGCTGGCAGGCCGACCTGGGTCTGCGCGAGCGGGCGGAGAGCACCCTGCGCGCGTCGCTCGACGGCGAGATGCCGTTTGAGACCTACCACGAGGGGTTATATCGGCTGGCGGCGCTGCTGAAGGCCGGCGGCCGGCGCGACGAGGCGGTCGTCGTCTGGCAGCAGATCGCCCACACGAGCACCAGCGACGTGGCCGCCCACGTGGAGTTGGCCAAGCACTACGAGTGGGTGGCGCGCGACGCCGCCGCAGCGCTGGCCTGGACCGACCGCGCCCTGGCCCTCGTCGCCCGCTGGACGCCGACGCCGAACGCGCGGCTGGCGCGGGCGGAGTTGGCCCACCGGCGGGAGCGGTTGATTCGCAAGCTGGCCGGGCGGGATGCGGTCTAGCCCGACCCCAGCCGCAGCACCGTATCCAGGTCTTTATCCCCCCGCCCGCTCAGGTTGACGAGCAAAATCTGATCCGGCCGCATCGTTGGCGCGCGCTTCAGCGCTTCGGCCACGGCGTGGGCCGATTCCAGCGCCGGGATGATGCCCTCGGTGCGCGACAGTTCGTGGAAGGCGGCCAACGCTTCGTCGTCGGTGGCGTAGGTGTAATAAGCCCGCTCCTGGTCGCGCAGCCAGGCGTGTTCCGGGCCAACGCTGGGGTAGTCAAGGCCGGCGCTGATGCTGTGGGTCTCGCTGATCTGGCCGTCGGCCGTCTGCATGACGTAGCTCTTCGTGCCGTGGAGCACGCCGATGCGCGCCGCGGCCGGGTCGGCAAAGCGCGCGGCGTGGCGGCCGCCGTCCACGCCCTCGCCGCCGGCCTCCACGCCGATGAGATCGACGGCCTCGTCGTCGCGGAAGGCGTGGAAGATGCCCATCGCGTTGCTGCCGCCGCCGACGCAGGCGACGATGGCATCGGGCAGCCGGCCGCACAGGGCCAGCATTTGGGCGCGGGCCTCGCGGCCGATCACGCTCTGGAAGTCGCGCACCATCATCGGGTAGGGGTGCGGCCCCAGGACGGAGCCGAGCAGATAGTGGGTCGTGGCCACGTTGGTCACCCAGTCGCGGATGGCCTCGTTGATGGCGTCCTTGAGCGTGCGGCTGCCACTGGCCACCGGCCGCACCTCGGCTCCCAGCAGCTTCATGCGGTAGACGTTGGGCTGCTGCCGGGCGATATCGACCTCGCCCATGTAGATGATGCCCTCCAGCCCCAGCAGGGCGCAGGCGGTGGCCGTGGCCACGCCGTGCTGGCCCGCGCCCGTCTCGGCCACGACGCGGCGCTTGCCCATGCGCTTCACCAGCAGCGCCTGGCCCAGGGCGTTGTTGATCTTGTGCGCGCCGGTGTGGTTGAGGTCTTCGCGCTTGAAGTAGATCTGCGCCCCGCCCAACTTGGCCGACAGGCGGCGGGCGTGGCTGATGGGCGAGGGGCGGCCGACGTAGCTGCTCAGCAGCCCCTCAAACTCGGCCACAAAGGCCGGGTCGTGGCGCGCTTCGTCGTAGGCGGCGATGAGTTCTTCCAGCGCCGGCATCAGCGTCTCCGGCACGAATTGGCCCCCGTAGGGGCCGAACTTGCCTTGTTCGTCGGGTAGCGATTGCATGGAAGAAGTTAACCACAGATTTCACGGATGTCACAGAGTGAAGAGAACTGATCCATAGATTTGGCAGATTATAGAAGAACCTCACGCCAAGGACGCCAAGGACGCCAGGGACGCAAAGAAGAAACTCCTTTTGCGTCCTTAGCGTCCTCCGCGATCTTTGCGTGAGGTCTCCTCCGCCTGTGGTAAACTTGACCCATGACAGAACTTATCGTCGTCGGCGGGGGGCTGGCCGGGACGGAGGCGGCCTGGCAGGCGGCCGAGTTGGGCGTGCCCGTGCGCCTCTATGAGATGCGGCCGGGTCAGTCCACGCCCGCCCACGAGACAGCCTGGCTGGCCGAACTGGTGTGCAGCAACTCCCTCGGCTCCGACCTGCCCCACAAAGCGCCGGGCCTGTTGAAGGCCGAGTTGCGCGGCCTCGGCTCGCTCATCCTCGACTGCGCTGCGCGGACGGCCGTGCCCGCCGGCTCGTCGCTGGCCGTTGATCGCGAGGCGTTCGCCCAACTGGTTACCGAACGCATTGACGGCCACCCGCGTATCACCCTCGTCCATGAGGAGGTGACGGCCCTGCCCGACGGCCCGGCCGTCATCGCCACCGGCCCGCTGACCTCGCCGGCGCTGGCCGCGGTCATCGGCCGCCTGAGCGGGCAGGACTATCTCTACTTCTACGACGCCGTCGCCCCCATCGTTCAGGCGGAGACGATCGACATGAGTGTCGCCTTCCGCCAGTCACGCTACGACCGTGGTGAGCAGGAGGAGGGCGACTACATCAACTGCCCGATGACGCGCGAGGAGTACGAGACCTTCGTCGATGCCCTGCTGGCGGCCGAGACCATCGCCCTGAAGCAGTTCGAGCGCGAAGACCCCCACTTCTTCGAGGGCTGCATGCCCGTGGAGGCGCTGGCCCGGCGCGGGCGCGAGGCGCTGGCCTTCGGCCCGCTGCGGCCGGTGGGGCTGCTCGACCCGCGCACGGGCAAGCGGCCCTACGCCGTCGTCCAACTGCGCCAGGATAACCTCATCGGCTCGCTCTACAACCTCGTCGGCTTTCAGACCAATCTGAAGTGGCCCGACCAGAAGCGCGTGCTGCGGCTCATCCCCGGCCTGGGGGCGGCCGAGTTCGTCCGCTATGGCCTGCTGCACCGCAACACCTACATCAACGCCCCGGCCCTGCTGCAACCGACGCTGCAATATCGCAACCGGGCCGACCTGTTCTTCGCCGGGCAGATCGTCGGCGTGGAGGGCTACGTCGGCAACGCGGCCACAGGGCTGTTGGCCGGGGTTAACGCCGCCCGCCTGATGACCGGCGGCCACCCGCTCATCCTGCCGCCGGCGACGATGCTCGGCGCGCTGTGCCACTACGTCACCCACGCCGCGGCCAGGGACTTCCAGCCGATGAAGGCCAACTTCGGCATTCTGCCGCCGTTGCCGCCGCGGCCGGGCAAGGAAGACCGCGGACGCCTCTATGCCGAGCGCGCCCTGACCGCCCTGCGTCGTTTTGCGCGCGAGCATGGCCTGCGGTACGATGGGAGTCTGGCCGCCCCGGAGGCACATGCGCCCTCTCCCTAACCCTTTCCCAAGGGGCGAGGGGACGACCGGCGGTGGGAGGGTGCTCGTTGTCCAGTTGTACTGTCACCCAGTAGCTACAAGAGAGCGTCATGGAAATTCCAATTGAAACCACCATCACTACGGTCACTGTCTACCCCGACCGGGCGCGCGTGACCTGCCGCGGCCGGGCCGAAGTCGCGCCCGGCCAGCACCAACTCATCGTCGGCGAGCTGCCGCTGGTGTTGGAGCCGGAGTCGGTGCGCGTCGGCGGCGCGGGCACGGCCCGCGTGCAACTGCGCGGCGTCGACGTGCAGCGCCGCCACTATGCCCAGGCCCCCGCGGCTAACGTGCTGGCCCTGGAGGAGCAGATCAGGGGGCTTCAGGACGAACTGCAAGGGCTGGCCGACCGGCAGGCGGTCAAGCAGGCGTCGATCGACCACCTGGACGGGCTGCGCAAGGCCACGACCGAGTACGCCTGGGGGCTGGCCCGCGGACGCAGCACGGCCGACAACCAGGCCGCGCTGATGCGCTTCTTCGAGGAGGAAGACGCCCGTCTGCGCGCCGACCTGCGTGCGCTGGAGATCGAGGGGCGCGCCCTGAAAGAGCGACTGGCCAAGGCCCAGGCCGAACTGGAGCAGCTGCGCGCCGCTCGCCCGCGCCAGCGCTTTGAGGCCCGCGTCGAGGTCGAGGTGCTGTCGGCCGGCGACTTTGCCGCCGAAGTGACCTACGTCGTCGGCCGCGCCGGCTGGCGTCCGCTGTACGACATGCGCCTGGAACAGCCGCCGGCCGCCGGCGCGGCCAGCGTCGCCCTGACGGCCCTGGCGGAGATCACCCAGAACACGGGCCAGGACTGGCGCGGCGTCGGCCTGACTGTCTCGACGGCGCGGCCGGCGCTGAACCAGCGCGTGCCGGAGTTGACGCCGTGGTACGTAGACGTGCCCGCGCCGCCGGCCCCAGCGCCACAGCCGCGGATGATGCACGCCCGGCCCATGGCTAAGAGCGCCGGGGCGGCGTTGATGGCCGCCGACGAAGCGCCGATGGCGATAATGGCTATGGCCCCGCCCGTGATGGAGGCTGAGGTCGTTGTGGCCGAGGTGGAGGAGAGCGGCACGGCCGTGTCGTTCACCGTCTCCGGCAGCATCGACATCCCCGGCGACGGCACGCCGCACAAGACGACGCTCGCCCGCCATGAGCTGCCACCGCAGCTTGACTTCCTGGCTGTCCCGCGCCACACCGACGCCGTCTACCGCCGCGCCAAGCTGACCAACAGCACCGGCGCGCCGCTGTTGCCCGGCCCGGTTAATCTCTACGTTGGCGACGAGTACATCGGCCAGAACCGGTTGGAGTACACGCCTGGCGGGGCCGAGGTGGAACTGGTGCTCGGCGTCGAGGAGCGCATCACCGTCAAGCGCGAGTTGGTGCGCCGCGACGTGGACAAGCGGCTGTTGCGCGACGTGCGTCAGGTGGCCTATGGCTACGAGATCAAGCTGGAGAACCTGCTGCCCACGCCGGCGCGCGTCACCGTGCAGGACCAGTACCCCGTCTCGCGCCACGAGCAGATCAAGGTGCGGCTCGACCGCATCACGCCGGAGCCGCTGGAGCAGTCGGATCTCCACATTCTCAAGTGGCAAATCGACCTGGCCGCGGCCGAGAAGAAGACCATTCGCTATGAGTACCAGGTCGAATACCCGCGCGCGCTCCACGTCGTCGGGCTAATCGACTGAGCCAATACCTATGTCACCTGTCACCCGTATTCACGACACCGCCCCGCCCCGCGAGCGGGCGCTCATGGTCGGCACGGCGCTATACGACAGCGACCCACTGCTGACAGTCGAGGAGAGTCTGGACGAACTGGCCCGGCTGGCCGATACGGCCGGCATCGACGTCGTCGGCCAGACAATGCAGCGCTTCGAAAAGCCCCACAGCGCCACCTACATCGGCCCCGGCAAGGTCGAGGAGGTCAAGGCGCTGTTGGAAGAACTCGACGCCGGCGTGGTCATCTTCGACGACGAGCTTCTGCCCCGCCATCAGCGCGAACTGGAAGAAATCTTCGGCGAGGAGATCAAGGTCGTCGACCGGACGGCGCTCATCCTCGACATCTTCGCCCAGCACGCCCAGACGCGCGAGGGCAAGCTGCAAGTGGAGTTGGCCCAACTGGAGTATCGCCTGCCGCGGTTGACGCGCATGTGGACCCACCTGGCGCGGCAGGCCGGCGGCCGGGCCGGCGGCGCGACCGGCGGCGTGGGCTTGCGCGGCCCCGGCGAAACGCAGTTGGAGACCGACCGGCGCGAGATCGGCCGGCGGATCGCCCTCATCCGCGAGGAACTGGACGCCGTCCGCGCCCACCGCGAGCGCCACCGTTCCAAGCGGCAGCAAACGGAACTGCAAGTCGTGGCCATCGTCGGCTACACCAACGCCGGCAAGTCGACGCTGCTCAACCGGCTCAGCGGGGCCGACGTCTACGCCGCCGACCAACTCTTCGCCACCCTCGACCCGACGACGCGCAAGGTCAACATGCCCGGCGGCCGGGAGGTGCTCTTCACCGACACGGTGGGCTTCATCCAGAAGCTGCCGACGCAGATCGTCGCCGCCTTCCGTGCCACGCTGGAGGAGATCGGCGAGGCCGACATGCTCCTCCACGTCGTCGATGCCACCCATCCCAACATGGCCGCGCAGATCGAGGCCGTCGAGGACACGCTGGCTGAGTTGGAGGTCGATCACCTACCCATGGTCGTCGCCCTGAACAAGGCCGACGCGCTACACGACCGCGCCGCCGTCGACGCGCTGCAATTGAGCGTGCCCGCGGCGCTCGTCTCGGCGCGCACGGGCAAGGGCATCGACGAACTGCTAACGCTGGTGGAGGCGACGATGGTCGGTCTGCTGGAGCCTGTCCGCGTCCACATCCCCTACGAGCGCGGCGACTTACTGTCTCTGTTCTATGAGCGCGGTCAGGTAGACGGCGAAACCCACAGCGGCACGGGCGTCAAGCTCTACGGCCGTCTGCCCCCGCGCTTGCTGCCCGTCTTCGCCGACTACACCGAATGAAAGCTACCATTGCTGAACTCACGCGCCGGTCGGACGTGCGCGCTGCCCTGGCCGGCTATCGCCACCACCTGGAGGAGATACTGGCCCAAATCGTCGCCATCCAGCAGGTGGCCGCGCCGACCTTCGCCGAGAAGCGGCGCTCGGCCTACATCGAGGCCCAGTTCCGCGCCCTGGGCGCGGCCGAGGTGAGCCACGACGCGCTCCACAACGTCTTTGCCCGTCTGCCGGGCCGCGACGCCGGCCGGCCGCCGCTGGTCATCTCCGCCCACCTGGACACCGTCTTCCCGGCGACGACCGACCTGACCACGCGCCGCGAGGGGCCGCTGTTCTTCGGGCCGGGCATCGGCGACAACTCGACCGGGTTGGCCGGGCTGCTGGTGCTGGGGCGGACGCTGGTCGAGCGGGCGCTGCCCCACGCGGCCGACATCTATCTGGTGGCCAACGTCGGCGAGGAGGGGTTGGGCGACCTGCGCGGCATGCGCGCCGTCGTCGAGCGCTTCGGCGAGCGCGCCGCCTATCTGGTCGTCGAGGGCGGCCTCTTCGGCCAACTGACGCACCAGGCCGTCGGCGTGCGCCGCTACCGCATCGAGGTCACCGCGCCGGGCGGCCACTCCTGGGGCGGTTTCGGCGCGGCCAGCGCCATCCACGTGCTCGGTCATCTCATCGCCGCCATCGACGGGCTGGACGTGCCCGCCGCGCCCAAGACGACCTACAATGTCGGTATCATCGAGGGCGGGTTGTCGGTCAACTCCATCGCCCACGCGGCGCGGCTGTGGCTCGACCTCCGTTCCGAGGACGCGGGCGAGTTGGAACGGCTTGTCGGCCAGGTGCAGGCCATCCTGGAGCGCATGAACCACGACCACGCCGAGGCCGGCGACGGCGTGCATCTGGTGGCCGAGACGGTCGGCAACCGCCCCGCCGGGGCCGTCGGCCGCGACGCGCCCATCGTCGCCCACGCCGAGGCGGCCCTACGCGCCGTCGGCTGTGGCGACGTGCGCTACATCGTCAGCAGCACCGACGCCAACATCCCCCTGAGCCGGGGGTATGAGGCCGTTTGCCTGGGCCTGACCCACTCCGGCAATTCCCACCGGCCGGATGAGTACATCGACATCACCCACTTGCCCGCCGGGCTAGGGCAGCTTTTGCTGGTGGCGCTGGCCGCCGCCGGGTGGCGCGATTCTCCGAATCGCGTTCTCCCGGACGGCCGCCACGCCTGAGGCTCGCCGGGCCAACACGCAAGGAAACCCACTATGGACTACGAACTGACATCAGAACAGCGCGAGTTGCGCGAGGTTGTCCACGACTTCGTCGCCCGCGAACTGCGGCCGCGCGCCCGCCACACCGACGAGACGGGCGAATTCAACTGGCCGGCGGTGCGCAAGATGGGGCCGCTGGGGCTGCTGGGGCTGGAAGTGCCGGAGGAGTATGGCGGCGCGGCCCTGGATGCGGTCAGCGTGGCCATCGTCATCGAGGAGTTGGGCTGGGGCTGCGGCTCCACCGCCCTGGCTATCGCCGCCCACAACGGCCTGGGCCTCGGCCCGCTGATCGCCTATGGCACGGAGGCGCAGAAGCGCGCCTGGCTGCCGCGCCTGACCAGCGGCGAGGGCAAGCTGGCCTGCCTCAGCCTGACCGAACCGGGGGCCGGCTCTGACCTGAAGGGTGGCGTGCGCACGCGGGCCACACCGGAGGGCGATTCGTGGATCATCGACGGCAGCAAGATGTGGATGACCAACGCCTCTATCTCCGACCTGATGGTCGTGCTCTGTCGCACGGGCGACAGCGGCAGCAGCGCCCTCAGCCACGTCCTCGTGCCCTCAGACGCGCCGGGCATCACCATTGGTCCGCCGGAGAAGAAGATGGGCCTGCACGGCTCGCCGACGCACGCGGTGACGTTCGACGAGGTGCGCGTGCCGCGCGAGAATCTGCTCGGCCGGGAGGGGCGCGGCCTGGCGCAGACGCTATCGACGCTCGACAGCGGTCGCGTCGGCATCGGCGCGCTGGCCGTCGGTCTGGCCCAGGCCGCCTTCGAGGAGGCGCTGAAGTACGCCCAGACGCGCGAAGCCTTCGGCGAACCCATCGCCAACTTCCAGGCCATCCAGTGGATGCTGGCCGACGCGGCGACGGAGATCGAAGCGGCCCGGCTGATGGTTCACAAGGCCGCCTGGCTCAAAGGGCTGAGACGGCCCTACAGCAAGATGGCCTCCATGGCCAAGCTCTTTGCCACCGAGGTCAGCGAGCGCGTTTGCCGCAACGCCATCCAGATTCATGGCGGCTACGGCTACAGCTCCGAGTTCGAGGTCGAGCGCCTGTACCGCGATACGCGGCTGATGACCATCGGCGAGGGGACAAGCGAGATTCAGCGGCTGGTCATCGCCCGGCACCTGTTGGGCTAGGGAATAGGGATTAGGGGCTAGGGGCTAGGGAAGAGTGCTCTTCCCTAGCCCCTAATCCCTAGCTCAGGGTATCGAGCGCGGGCGCGGGAACGGCGTCGGCGCGCTGAGGATGGCTTCCTCGCCCAGCAGCGTCGGTGGATGGGGACGGAATATCTCCGCGTCGATCTGGCCGATGCCGGGTGTGTAGAGGAAGTAGTGGCTGACGGCATAGTCGCCCAACGGGGCGATGAGCCGTTGGGCCTCGTTGGCGATGCCGCCGAACTGCGGGCCGAGATACCAGATGGCCGCGCCCTTGACCGTCGGGTAGGCGGCGTAGAGCCACGACGCCCAAGCGATGTCCTCCAGCGCCTGCGCCGGTTCAGGCACGCTATCGTATTCCCAGCCCCACTCGGTGATGAGCACTGTCGGCCGAGGAATGCCGTACTTGTCGCAGACGTCGAACAGTGCCTGAAAGCGCCCGACGAGATAGGGGTAGGCGTTGCCGATGTATTCGTTGACGAGGCTGTACTCGTGCAGGGCCACGGCCACCTGATCGGGATGTTCGCCCGCGTAGCGCAGGAACTCCAGCATGGCCGGGTCTTCCCAGTCCTCGGCTTCGGGCACGCCCGTTGACCAGCTCAACCCGGCATAGCGGTAGCCCTCGGCCACGGCCAGCTTGGCCGTCGCCAGCGAGAAGCGCCCCAGCCGCTCGATCTGGAGCTTGCCGTCATCGCCGTAGCGCCCCGGCTCGTTGAGCGTCTCAAACCAGACGTACTTCTTGTCCAGTTCGCGCGGGATGCTGTCGCGGTTGAGTTGCCAGCTAACGGCCGCGGCCTCCTCCGGCGACAGCGCCCGGTTGTAGAAGGGCGCTTCGTAGCGGGCGTCGGTCAGGCGAAAGACGAGGGTGTGATCGACGAAGCGGCCGGCGGCCTCGTTGGCCTTCATGATCTGCTGCACCTCGTAGACCGGCCCGGCGGCGTCGGCGCTCTTGAGGAAAATGGGCACGCCGGCGTCATTGAGTTTGCGGAAGTAGTCGCCGATACCCTGAGCGTTGCCGCCGGGGCCGGTGTGGAAGCCGATCTTGACAAAGGCGAGATCAAGCCCTTTGGCCTGGGCTTCTTCGCGCGCGGCGTCAAAGTCGATTGGCGGCACGGCGACGACGACCGTCGGCGCGGGCAGCGGCGGGTCAATCTGCGGCGTCGGCGCGGGGGTGGCCGTCGGCGTGGCCGTTGGGTCGAGCGGGCTGCCGAACGCCGCCGGAATGTAACCCAATGGGGCCGATATGGCGGCCTCGCTGACCACCTGGAACTCGGCGGTGGACGAGGCCGACTCGATGCCCAGCCCCCGGCAGGCGACGACGAGTGACAGCAGCACCGCCACAAAGACCACCGTGGCCAGGGCCACCAGTTGCCGGCCTGAGAGGGCGCGCGGGCGACCAGTGGGCTGCGGGTGGGCAGGCGTCGTGTTTCTCAATGCTCCTTCTCCTTGCCGCAACGGGCTTCTCCAGCCCAACTATAGCCCTTTTTGGCCGGCGGGTCAGTAAGGAGGACGTAAAAAAGTGCTCCCACGACGACCTCAGAGGTCTTCCGCGACCTCTGAGGTTTGGCGCCGGCCCTGCCACTTGGGTCACCCGCGCCCTATTTGCCTCCCCGCGCCGGTGTTATAATGGCCGGCATGATTGCCCACCCGCCGCGCCTCATGCTCCTGACGACCGTGCGCTCCTACCGAATGGAGGCGTTCCGCGCCGCGGCCGAACGGCTGGGCATCGCGGTGGCCACCGGCCTCGACCTGCCGCCGGAACTGGCCGACCAGTGGCCGGAGGCGCTGCCGCTGCCCTTCGCCGCGCCCGACGAGGCCGCGGCCGGCATCGCCGCCTATGCCGCCGAACATCCCCTGGCGGCCATCCTCTCCGTCGATGACAGCGGCAGCCTCGTTGCCGCCGCGGCCAGCCGGGCGCTGGGGTTGCCCCACAACGACCCCGCCGCCGCCGTCGCCGCCCGCGACAAGTTCGTGATGCGCCGGCTGCTACGCGAGGGTGGCGTGCCCACACCCTGGTTCGAGCGCTTCACGACGGCCGACGACCCCGCTGCCGTGGCCGTGCGCGCGCCCTACCCGTGTGTGGTCAAGCCGCTGAACCTCAACGGCAGCCGCGGCGTTATCCGCGCCGATTCGCCGGCGGAGTTGGTCGCGGCCATTGACCGATTGACGCGGCTCATCGCCCCCCCGCCCCCCCGCCCCCCTACTCCCCCACCACCCGCCTCCTACCTCGTCGAAGCCTTCATCCCCGGCTTTGAGGTGGCTCTGGAGGGGTTGCTGGACGACGGCCAATTGCGCGTCCTGGCCCTCTTCGACAAGCCCGATCCGCTTGACGGGCCGTTCTTCGAGGAGACGATCTACGTCACGCCGTCACGGCTGCCGGAGGCGACGCAAGTGGCCATCGCCGCCACGACGGCCGCGGCCGCCCGCACCCTGGGCCTGTGGGTTGGCCCCGTCCACGCCGAACTGCGCGTCAACGAGGCCGGGGTGTGGCTGATCGAAGTGGCCGGGCGCTCTATCGGCGGGCTGTGTTCGCAGGTGTTGCGCTTTGGCATCGACGCTTCGCTGGAGGAGTTGATCTTGCGCCAGGCAGTCGGCCTGCCGTTGGGCGACGTTGGGCAGCGCGACCGTGCCGCCGGTGTGATGATGATCCCGATTCCCCAGGCCGGGCTGCTGCGGGCGGTGGAGGGGGTGGACGAGGCGACGGCCGTGCCTCTCATCGACGGCGTGGAGATCACCGCCCGGCTGCACTATCCACTGACGCCGCTGCCGGAGGGCGACAGCTATCTGGGCTTCATCTTCGCCCGTGGCGAGACGCCGGCCGAAGTTGAGGCGGCGCTGCGCCAGGCACATGGCCGGCTGCGCTTCGCCATCGACCCGCTGCTGACTGTCCTCTAGCGGCTACCCCTCCAGCAACTTCGCGGATGGCCTGTCTGCCGGCCGGAAACAGGCGTGCCGCACCCTAGCTGGCGCTCAACCCAACCCAGAAGTGGTGGGGCAAGACGGTGCGCGTGCGCTGCACCTTGACCGCGCCGACGCTCATCTCTTCCTCGGCGAACGTGCTCGTATTCACCATACACAGGTCAGGCGCCGCGCCGTACTTCTGGCGATAGTAGTCCACCGCGCGCTGGACCTTCTCCTCCAGTGTGCGCCGCGCATCCGCATCCAGCCACAACATTCCCGTCTTCATCATCACACCTCGCGCAATTGGTTACTTGTCTTTCCCGTCGGTGTCCACGTCATCGTCTATGTCAACGACGCCATCGCGCCAACGAAATGTCTTCGTGTCGGTCTGTGCTTCCCGCTCCAGGCGCGGCCGGGGCGAATAGGGTTGGGCCAATAGCCGCGGGCGGGCGGCGGCCATCTTGCTCAGTTCCATGTGCAGGTCGTAGTCGCTGATGTAGGCGCCCTGGAAGTAGGTCGCCTCGCTGCCGACGACGGCGAAGAAGTCGCCCCGGCCGCCAAGGCCGGGCGCGCCGTCGAGGGCCATGCCGGCCACCTTGCGCGCCGCGGCGGTGTCGCCCAGCCGGCCGACCAGCCGCGCCGAGACGCCCACGCGCAACGTCCGATCCATCAGGAAAGGAGCCTCGGCCTGATCCGTGGCCATGACCAGGTGGATGCCGGCCGCCGCACCGTACTGGAGCAGGCGCAGGAGGTCGTGCTGCGTTGTGCCGCCGGCTTCGTCAACCAACGTCACGACGTGGTCGATCAGGGCGACGATGCGCGGCCATTGCAGGCGCTCGCGCCGCCGGTATTCCATCTCCTCGGCCAGGAAGTGGACGATGTCGGCGCAGGCCGCGACTGAGCCGGTCGGGTCGGTCAGGACGTGGGGCAGATAGCCCAACGGACGCAGGGGGTGGGGCGCGCCGTTGGGTGCGTCGTCCAACCCGCGGGAGTCCATCACCAGCAATTGCAGCGCCGATTGCCGGTTGGTCAGCGCCAGCCCGGCGGCGATGGAACGCAGCAGTGTTGTCTTGCCCGCGCCCGGTTCGCCGGCGATGAGGACATTCTTGATGCGGTTCGCGCCAAAGCGCAGCAGGACAGGCTGCCCGCTGTCGGCCATGCCCGCGGCGGCTGTCAACGGCGGCACGTCGGGCAGCGACGCCAGCAGCCGCAGCAGGGGCACGGGCGCGTCGTCGGGCCGGCCGACGCGCAACCGCCACTGGCCCTCTTCGCGCACGACAGCGACATCACCCACGCCCAGGGCGTTGACGAGATCATCCTTTAGCCCACGTACCCGCTCCAGGCCCGCGGCCAATTGCGTCTGGATGTCGAAGCTGATCTGCTGCGGCCGGACTTCGCCACCCTCAACCGAGGCCGGGACGTGGTGATGGTTCAGCACGCGGGTGATCTGCTGCATCTGGACGCTTAGCTGATGACGCAATCGCTTGTCTGCCAGTGGTTCGTGGTTCATCGGTACACCGAATAAGAACACATGTTCTAATCTGGGGCCGGAAAAAGAGCGGTCGATTGACCGCTCGCTTTCTTCCGGGCGGGAAGGCCCTAGTTAGGTTGGCGAATGACGAGTACCACCTTGCCCTGGATGCGCACTTCCTCAGGATCTACGTAAATCGGCTTGAGCGTCGGGTTGGCCGGCTGCAAGCGCACGCGGCCGTCTTCGGCGTAGAAGCGCTTGAGCGTGGCCGAGGTGTCGTCCTTCAAATAGACAGCTACCATCTCGCCGTTGCGCGCCTCGTACTGTGGCTGCATGATGACCGTGTCGCCATCGTTGACCATGGCGTCGATCATCGAGTCGCCACGCACGCGCAGGGCATAGAGCTGGTCGGGCTTGCCCTTGAGCATGTTCGTCGGGACGATGACGTCGTTCTCTTCATCGCGGGCGAGAAGGTTAAAGTCTCCAAACGTGGGTAGAGGCGAGGCGCTGGCGCCGATGTCGCCCCAAACCGGCACGCGGACGAAGTCCTGAACCACGTCACGCACCGCTTCGGCGGCCTTGTTGAGCGCGTGGCCGACGCCATTGGCGACTTCGGCGGCCTTGTCTGTCAGGCGCAGCCCGCGCGAGACGTCATGGTCGCGGCTGAGGTAGCCTTTTTCTTCCAGCTTGCCGAGGTTATAGTTGACCACGGAAGTGGAGTTAATCTTGACGGCCTTGCCGATCTCGCGGATCGTGGGCGGGCGGCCGTTTTCCTCCATGTAGCCACGCGTGAACTGGAGGATCTCCTGCTGCCGCTTGGAAAGTGGTTTTTCATTCATCGATACAACTCCTGCAACCATCAGCAGCGGCACCTCTGCCGCGCGCGGACGAAACCGCTCATTTGTTCTGAGTGCAGTATAACACGAACACTTGTTCGCTGTCAAGAGCCGGCTGCCGGGTGTGTTATGCTTCAGCGAATCTGACACCCCTTAAGGAAAAAGCGAAAATGTCACCCACATGGACAAGGTGACATTGAACGACAAGGAACAGAAACGCTTGATGGTACTCAACGAGGTGCTGGCCGGGCGACTAACCGGGTCAGCGGCGGCTGAACTGCTGGGGTTGAGCCTGCGGCAGACGCGGCGGCT
>JAIBAS010000013.1 GCA_019695075.1 Promineifilum sp.
GCTGGCGCTCGTGGCCTGCCGCGAGACGGATGGTACCCTCCCCGCGCCGCCCACCCTGGCCCCGACCGCTGCCGTCGCGACCGCGGGCCTCGTAACGACTGCCGCGCCGACGGCGGCCGTCGTCACGCCCACCGCCGCCCCAGCCGCCACCCGGACGCCAACGGCCACCCCCCAACCCACCCCCTGCCAATTCGCCGTCCTGCCCGCTCTCCGGCCGGCCTGGCTCGACATCGAACTGGGCTGCCCCATCAATGCCGGTGTGGAAGGCCTCAGCACCGCCTACGCGCCCTTCGCCGGCGGGCAGATGCTCTGGCGAGGCGATAACGCCCAAATTTACGTCCTCACCAACGACGGCCGCTGGGCGCAATACGACGACCTCTGGCAGGAGGGCGACGCCGAGTTCACCTGTGGCGAGGCCAACAACCCGCCGACGCCGGTGCGGGGCTTCGGCCGCGTCTGGTGCGACCACGTCGCGGTGCGCGAGAGCCTGGGCGCGGCTACGGCGGCGGAGATCGGCGACAGCGGCGGCAGCGCGCAGGACTTTGTCAATGGATTGTTGCTGGCCGGTCCAGACGGATCGACCTTTGTGTTGATTGGCGAGACGGCCACCTGGCGTCGTGTGTGGCCGGATGAGTGAGCGGGTCTGTGACGTAGGCGTCTGGCCCGCGTGTATAAGACCTTTGTAGCAAGGAAGCTCTCATGATCACCTGCCCCAACTGCCAAACCGAAAACCGCCCCGGCACGAAGTTCTGTCGCGCCTGTGGCCAGCCCCTGCCGGCCGATCCCAAGGCAACTCAACTGTCCACGCCACTCTCTCAAGTCTCATCCTCCATCCCTCATCCCCCATCCCCCATCGGCGCGCCGGCCCAGCCCGGCCAATGCCCCAACTGCGGCTCGCCCGTGCAGCCCAACACGATGTTCTGCCCCATTTGCGGCCACGCGCTGCGCGCTGACCACGCGCTGCGCGCCGGCGGCCCCGTCGGCGCGGCGGGCATGGGCACGCTGGTCATGCCTAAATCGGACAGGCCGACGCTGGTCATCAACTGGCCCGGCGGCCAGAAGGAGGAGCGCCCGCTGGAGAAGCCGGTCATGCGTCTCGGCCGCGCGCCCGACAACGACATCGTTATTAACTTCCCGACCGTCTCCGGCCATCACTTGCGCCTGGAAGCCGACGGCACGGGGAACGAGGTTCTGGTTACCGACCTGGGCAGCACCAACGGCACGCTCCACAACGGCCTGCAGATGCCGGCTAATGCGCCACGGACGGTCTACGGCGGCGACGTGTTGCGCATCGGCGACCTGACCGGCAACTCGCTGAGTCTGTCGCTGAAGGCCACCGGCGGCGGCGTGCAGACGCGCCCGCTGGGCATGCAGCAGTTGGCCCAGTTGCAGCAGGCGGTCATCGGCCGCGACCCGTCTTGCGAGGTACACCTCGACCACCCCTCCGTCTCGCGCCGCCACGCTGAAATTCGCCGCCAGCCCGACGGCAGCTTCGTCATTCGCGACCTGGGCAGCGCCAACGGCACCTTTGTCGATGGCCAGCGCGTCGTCGCCTGGATGCCACTGGCCAGGGGCGCGGTCGTGCAGATCGGGCCATACAAGATGGTCTATGACCTGGAGGCCAAGGCTTTGACGACCTCCATGAGCCGCGGCCACCGCCTCGACACCGTTAATTTGGGCAAGCAGGTTGCCGGCGGGCGGATGATCCTGACCGACGTGTCGCTGGCCGTGCTGGCGGGCGAGTTCGTCTCGCTGGTCGGCGGCAGCGGCGCGGGCAAGAGCACCCTACTGCGGGCCATGAATGGCTTCAACCCGGCCACGCAGGGGCAGATGCTCATCGACGGCGAGCAGCTCTACCCCAACCTCGACGCCTACCGCATGATCATGGGCTACGTGCCCCAGGACGACATCATCCACCACGAACTGACCGTCGGCAAAGCCCTCTACTACGCCGCCAAGCTGCGCCTGCCCGATGCCGGTAAGGCCGAGATCGACAAGCGCATCCAGGAAGTGCTGGAGATGGTGGACATGAGCGCCCACGTCCATAAGGCGGTGCGCGTCCTCAGCGGCGGCCAGCGCAAGCGCGTCAGCATCGCCGTCGAGCTGCTGGCCCAGCCCGACCTGCTCTTCCTCGACGAACCGACCTCCGGCCTCGACCCCGGGCTGGAGAAGAAGATGATGTACGACCTCAACCGGCTGGCCGACCGGGGCAAAACCATCGTCCTCGTCACCCACGCCACGGCCAACATCGAGCAGTGCGATCACGTCGCCTTCCTGAGCCAGGGCTACCTGTCCTACTACGGCCCGCCCGGCGAGGCCACCCAGTACTTCCATGCCCAGGACTTCGCCGACATCTACCTGAAGCTCACCCAGGAGGTGAACCCGGCCGAGGGCAAACCCGCGCCCGACAACCTGCAAGCCGTCTACCCCGCTGTGCAGGCGCGGCTGGCCAACGCCCCGAAGGGCAAGGGCAGCCACGACGCGCGGTTGGAGTCGGGCGTGCTCTGGGCGGAGCACTACCGCCAGTCGCCGCAGTTCCAGCAGTACGTCGCCGCCCGCCAGCAGCAGCTCATGCTGGGGGCGTATGGGGCCGTGTCTTCCGGCGGGCGGCCGCCGCGCGGCCATGACTCCGGCCTGCGGCAAATCCCCATCCTCGCCCGCCGCCACATCGACCTCATCCGCAACGACAAGCGGACGTTATTCATCCTGCTGCTGATGATGCCCATCATCGGCCTGCTGTTCATGATGGTCAGCAAGGAATATGACATCGTCGGCCGGCCGCAGACCTTCGACGAGATCGCCGCCGACCTGCGCGCCAGCGTGGAGGAGCAGCTGGCCGAACTGGAGGCCGCCGGCGAGCTAACCGAGGATCGGGTCAACGACATCAGCGAGGACTACCTGCCCGCTTCGACGGCGCAACAGCTCATTGTGATGTTCGGCCTGGCCCTGACCCAGGCGGGCACGTTCGGCGCGTCGTATGAAATCGTCAAGGAGCGGGCCATCTTCCGTCGCGAGCGAGCGGTCAACCTGCGCGTGGGGTCATACGTCATCGCCAAGGCGCTGGTGTTGGCCCTGTTCGCCGTCATCCAGGTGGCCAGCGTGTTGCTCATCCTGGGCCTGCGCGTGAAGATGAACTTCGACCCTGTCTTCGACATCTTCCCGTCGGGGGCGTGGGAGCTATTCGCCACGCTGCTGCTGGCCGTCTTCGCCAGCATCATGTTCGGCCTGTTCATCTCGGCCATCGTGCCGTCGCCGGACGTGGTGCTCTACATCATCCTGGTGCAGCTGTTCGTGCAGATCATCCTATCCGGCACGCTCTTCCCCCTGGGCGACAGCACGGGAGCACAGATCGCCTCGAAGATGGTCATCTCCCACTGGACGATGGACGCGCTCGGCTCGTCGGTTGACCTGCCTGGTCTGGACGAGGAGAAGAGTGTGGCCTGCTCGGCCGTCTGGCTGCCGGCCAACCCGCAACTGGGCACTACCGAGCCGACAACGACGGTCGAATGCGTCCCCGCGCCCCTGGGCGACAAGCTGAGCCTCGACTATCGCAACAGCGAGAAGCACCTGGCGGTGACGTGGCTGGCGCTGGGCGGCATGGCCCTCTTCTGGGGCGCGCTGACGGTGCTAGTGCAGCGGCGAAAACGGGCGGATTAGTGTTCGACCACTGCGCCGCCTACTGCGCCAGGCTCTGCTAAGCCTATGCTATACTGTGTCTGGTTGGTGACCTGGACTAGTTCGCCTTTCGTAGGAGAGTGCGCATGACCACAAGACAACTGAGCGCGACGACCGCTGAACCGCAACGGCTGCGTATGAGCTATGACGAGTATATCGCCTGGGCGGATGAGGATGTTCACGCCGAGTGGGTCGATGGAGAAGTAATCGTTCAAATGCCGCCATATGACGTCCACCAAATCGTCCTGAATTTCCTGAACCATCTACTACACCTGTACGTCGAGTTTCAGGAACTTGGCGTTGTCCTCATCGCGCCGTTCGAAATGCGCTTGCTATCCGAGAAGTCGGCCCGCCAGCCCGATATTCTGGTCGTCACGACTGAGAGCCTGGGCCGGTTGAGCCGCGAACGCCTTGAGGGGCCGGCCGACCTGGTGGTCGAAATCGTCTCACGCGACAGCGTGCGCCGCGATCGTCACGACAAGCTGCACGAGTACCGCCGGGCGGGCGTGCGCGAGTACTGGGTGGTTGACCCGCGCCCCGGCCGCAACCGCGCTGACTTCTACCGATTGGATGCCGCCGGTGAGTATGAACTGTACGCCACAGATGAGGACGAGCGCGTCGCCTCGGCGGTGCTGCCCGGCTTCTGGCTGCGGCCGTCGTGGCTCTGGCTGGAGAGCAAGCCGCCCGTCATGACCGCCTTCCTGGAAATCCTGTCGCCGGAGCAGCGCGAGCGTTTCCGCCGCTTAATCGCCGGGGAGGGTTGAGACTGCGAACAGCCAAGACTCATCCTTCATCCTTCATCCTTCATCCCTCAAGCTTAGTCGCCGGGGAGGGCTGAGGCCGCGAACAGCCCTCGCAACGCCTGGATGATCTTCCGGTCGGTGACGGCGAAGGCGTAGCGCTCCACGTCGTCTAGCGTCACCCAGGCGTGGTCGGCCACGCCGAGGTGCTGCGGTTCGCCGCCCGTGTAGGCGGCGTGGAAGGCGTGGAGGGTGATGCGAAAGTGGGTGTAGGCGTGGGCGACCTCGACGAGGAAGTCGCCCGGCGCGATCTCCAGGGCCAACTCCTCGGCGATCTCCCGCCGCAGCGCCTCCGGCCGCGTCTCGCCCGGCTCGACCTTGCCGCCGGGGAACTCCCATAGCCCGCCCAGCAAGCCCTCGTGCGGCCGCTGGGCGATGAGGAAGTGGCCGCCGGCCGCGGGCGGCCCGTCGCGCCAGATGATCGCCGCGACGACGTCGTA
>JAIBAS010000285.1 GCA_019695075.1 Promineifilum sp.
GTGCGAATTGTACTCCAACTGTCGCCGCCTGGCGTTACGACATCATGACTGCTGGCCTACTTTTCGCCAACACAAACATGAGCGCGATTGACGGCGCGCACCGGATCGCGTACAGTTATGACTGTGCGGTCATTTTATGACTGATGGGTCAATTCCCAGAGCGCTCGGCGAGAGGACAGACGATGACGACCCGTCCCGTAGCAGACAGACAAGCCTCGACAACGATGTCGTTCAAGGCGCGCCAGCGCGAAGCGCGCACGGCGCTCATCCTGCAAGCGGCCCACGACGAACTCATCGCCAAAGGGTATCGTGACGTCGCGATGGACGAGATCGCCGCTCAGGTGGGCATCTCCAAGGGGACGCTCTATCTCCACTTCGCCAGCAAAGAGGCCCTCGTTGTCCGGCTGCTGGAACAGGAGATCGCCCAATTTCTGGGCCTGATCGATCAGATCATGAGCCAGGAGATGACCGTGCGCGCCCGTCTGGAGCGCATCCTCCTGGAGACGTACCGCGGTATCAGGAACGGCCAACAGTTCCTGCTGGCCCTGCGCTCCATCGGCGGGAACAAGGGCGACATCTGGGATCGTCTGGAAAAGCAGCTGCCCGCGACGGAACTGACCGGTCGCTTTACGCGGCTGTTCGCGGAAGGCAAGCAAAGCGGCGAACTGGACGCGACGATCCCCACGGCCATCATGGTCGCCCTGTTCTTTAGCCTGATGCAGATGTACGCCGAGCAACAACTCACGGAGAGCCAGCCGCTATTGCCCGAAGCGTTCGCCGCCGTGGTCAACCGCGTGCTCTTTCAGGGCCTGGCCGCCCCACCGCCGTCCGCGCGGTGACCACCGCCGTCCGCGCGGTGGACAATCTAGCGCCATCACAATACGGAGGCAGTACCATGCTCATCGACGCCAAAACCAAACGTCTCCCCGGCCCGCGGAGCTTCTATGGAATTCAGAATCTGCGCGGCCTGGGCCAGAAGGGGATGCTGGACTTCATTGCCCAGCAATGGCAGCAATACGGCGACCTCTTCGAAGTGCAAGTCGGGCCACAGAAGTTGGTCATCGTCATTCACCCCGACCACATCCGCCACATCACCATCACCAACGCGGCGAACTATGAGAAGCTGAAGAGCTATGATCCGGTGCGCAAGTACATCGTCGGCGACGGCATCATCACCAGCACGGGCGAGCTGTGGAAGCGGCAGCGCCGGCTGATGGCCCCGTTCTACACGCCGCGCGGCGTGCAGGAGTTCGCCGACATCATGTTGCGCGACACCCTGACGATGACCGAGCGCTGGGAGCGCTTGGCCGCCGAGCGCACTCTGGTCGAGATGTTCGACGAGATGGCCCTCGTCACGGCGTCGATCGTCCTCAAGGCGATCTTCAGCACCGATTCACCCGAGGACATCCTGTGGATCAAGCAATCGGTTGAGACGATGATCGCCTACGCCGGCAGCAAGCGCATCAACCCCCTGCAAGCGCCGGACTGGATGCCGACGACCGACAACCGCAACTTCTGGAACGCGCAACGAAAGGTGCATCAATACATCGACGCCGTGCTGGATGCTCGTCTCGACATGGATGAGTGGGACTATCCCAACGATCTGCTGTCGAAGCTGATCCTGGCCGAAGACACTGAGACCGGTGAGCGCATGTCGCGCCGGCTGCTGCGCGACGAGGCGCTGACGAACTTCTTCGCCGGCTATGAGACCTCAGCCCGGTCGATGAGCTACGCCTGGTATGCGCTGGCCAATAACCCCACGGTGCGGGACAGGCTGCACGAAGAACTGGACCGCGAGTTGGGCGACGCCGTGCCCACACTCGACACGCTGAAGCGGCTGCCCTACACCCTGCGGGTGATCAAGGAGACGTTGCGCCTTTTCCCGCCCGCGCCGATGTATGCCAAGGACGTGGTCGACGACGACGTGATCGACGGCTATCGCATCGAAAAGGGCGCGGTGATGTTGCTTTGCCCCTACTTCACCCACCGCCACCCCGACTTCTGGGAGAATCCGTTCAGCTTTGAGCCGAACCGCCACGCGCCGGAGGCCGAGAAGGAGCGCCACTCGCAGGCGTATCACCCGTTCGCTTCGGGGCAACGGGTCTGCCTGGGCAACCACTTCTCGCTGCTGGAGACCCACATCATGCTGGCCATCCTGGCGCGCCGCTTCGACCCGGAGTTGCTGCCCACCTACCGCGCGCGCTTCATCGGCGAGACGCTGCTCGACATCAGCAACGGCCTGCCGATGGTGCTGACCAGCCGGTTGTAGCGCGGGCAGAACGCGGGATACCCTCCCGCGCTACAATCAGAGCGGTTCCAACAGGAAGTAGTCGGCTAACGGCTCGGTGAAGCCGCGCGGGTGATATTCGCCGGAGTGGCGGTCGAGGAGGTAGTCGCCGCGGTAGTCGCCGCGGGCGATCCGGCCGAGCATCTCCACCAGCCGGTCGATATCGCCGGTGGTGTTGTAGCAGCCGAAGCTGGCCCGCACCATGCCGGGCATATCGCTCTTGTCGCCGGCCAGCAGGTTGGCCCGCCAGCGCGCCGATTCGGCCTCGTCGAGCTGCAAGAGGTGAACGACGTAGGGGTGAGCGCAGAAGCAACCGCTGCGCACGCCGATGCCGCCCTCGTAGCCCAGAATGGCGGCGACGAGGAAGTGGGATACGCCGGCCAGGTTGAAGGGGATGACGCCGACCTTCTCGGCCGCCCGCGCCGGGTCGGTCTCGCCGTAGAGCCGGACGCCCGGCACGCGCGGCAACTGCTCCAGCGCATAGGCCACCAGCTCGGCCTCGTGGGCGGCGACGGCATCCATGCCCACTTCCAGCAGCACGCGCGCCGCCGCGGCCATGGCCACCGCGCCGACGACGTTGGGGCTGCCGGCCTCGTCGCGGTCGGGCGCGCCGGCCCAATGCACGTCGTCGAGCGTGACCACATCGACCGTGCCGCCGCCGCGGTACTCCGGCGGCTGGCGCAGGAAGACCTCCTTCGGGCCGACGAGCGCGCCGGTGCCGAAGGGGGCATACATCTTGTGGGCCGACAGGGCGACGAAGTCGAGATGCTCCGGGTCGTCGTGGGGGCGCATGTCCACCTGGCGGTGGGGGGCCAATTGAGCGGCATCGACCAGGATGAGCGCGCCGGCGGCGTGGGCCTTGCGCGCCAGCCGGTGGATGGGCTGGATGTAGCCGCTGACGTTCGACGCGCCGCTGACCGCCACCAGGGCCACGCGGCCGGCGTGGGCGGCCAGTTGCCGGTCGAGGTCGTCTTCGTCCAGCCGCCCGTCGGGCAGGGCGCGCACGTGGACGACGTGGGCGCGCGGCCGCCAGGGCAGGTCGTTGGAGTGGTGCTCCAGTTGCGTTGTCAGGATGACAGCGTCATCGGCCAGCGGCAGGCGAAAGGCCAGCTTGTTGATCGCCTCGGTGGTGTTCTTGCCGAAGATGACCGTGTCCAGCGCCGCGTCCGCGCCGACGAAGCGGCCGATGATGGCGTGGGCCTGGTCATAGGCCACCGTGCTGAGGCGCGACTTGAAGCCCGTGCCGCGGTGGACGCTGGCGTAGTAGGGCATGAACGCATCCACGGCGCGCACGACATCGACCAGCGGCGGCGTGCTGGCGGCGTTGTCGAGGTTGACGTAGGGCAAGCGCCGGCCGTCAAGCAGCGGCACTGCCTGATCCAGGCCCACAATCCGGTCGCGCAGGTCAAGGGTGGCTATCATGGTATGCTCCTGAGAAGAAAGATCTCACGCCAAGGCGCTAAGGGGTCAAGGCGCAAAGAAGAAAAGGGCCTCTTCCTTGGCGCCTTTGCTTCTTTGCGCCTTGGCGTGAGCTCCTGTCACACGTCCTGCCGGCCCTCGAAGGCGCGGCCGAGGGTGATCTCGTCGGTGTATTCCAGGTCGCCGCCGACGGGCAGGCCGCGGGCCAGCCGGGTGATGCGCACCTTCTGGCCGGCCAGGCGGCGCTGCAAGTAGAGCGCCGTCGATTCGCCTTCCAGCGTCGGGTTGGTGGCCAGGATGATCTCGCGGAACGCGCCGGCGGCCACGCGCTGGGCCAGCTCGGCCACGCGCAACTCCTCCGGGCCGATGCCCTCGACGGGAGAGATGGCCCCGTGGAGGACGTGGTAGCGGCCGTTGTAGGCCCGCGCGCGCTCGATGGCCAGCACGTCGAGCGGCTCCTCGACGACGCACAGCAGCCCGGCGTCGCGCGCGCCGTCGCTGCAAATGGGGCAGGGGTCATCCTCGGTGATGTTGAAGCACACCGAGCACAGGCGCGTGCGCTCCTTCAACTCTTGCAGCGCCACGGCCAGGTCGAGGGCCTGGTTGTCGCTGCCGCGCAGCAGGTAGAACGTCAGGCGCGAGGCCGACTTGGGGCCGATGCCGGGCAGGCGGGCGAACTCGTCGATGAGCCGCTGGACGGAACGGGGCAGCACGGATTGAGCCACGCGCTTACCCCATCAGGCCGTCGAGCAGCCCGTCCATCCCGCCCACGCCGCCGGTAATGCCCTCCATGCGCTGCGCCGCCAGCGCCTGCGACTGCTCAATGGCGGCATTGATGCCGGCCACGAGCATGTCTTGCAGGAACTCGGCCTCCTCGGCCGTCAGCAGCTCCTTGTCGATGGCGATGCTGCGCACGCGCTGGTGGCCGGTGATGACGATGGTGATGGCCCCGCCGCCGGCGCTGACGGTCAGCGTCTCGTTCTCCAGCGCCGTCTGCGCCGTGGCCATATCCTGCTGCATCTTCTGCACCTGGGCCAGCATGTCGTTGGGGTTGCCGCCGGCGCCTTTCTTTTTGGCCGGTTTGCCGTGGAAATTGCGTTTGGTCATGTGTACCTCGATTTAGGAAGGAAGACCTCACGCAAAGACGCAAAGTACGCCAAGCTCAGAATTCTGAGCTTGGCGTACT
>JAIBAS010000319.1 GCA_019695075.1 Promineifilum sp.
TTGAGCGGCTCCAGAGCCAGCCGGACGCCGCGCTCGCCGGCGTAGGCGGCCAGCGGGCGCAACTCGGCCGCGGCCACATCGCGCTCGGCCTGCCGCGCGGCCAGGTCGGGCGCGGGCGTCTTGCCGACCGCGCCATAGGCCGGGCCGCTGACGACGGGCGAGCCGAGACGCGCCGCGGCGTCGATGAGCGCCCGCACGTAGGCCGCCGTGGCCGCGCGCTCGGCCGGGTCGGCGCTGACCAGGTTGCGCCCCGGCCCATACGCCCCACAGACGAGCACGCCCAGCCCGGCGGCGGCCGCCCGCTGGCCCAACGCGCCCACGTCGATGAGGGCCGGGTCCTCGAAGGCGACCTCGATCACGTCGAAGCCAAGGCCCGCCACGCGCTCCACCAGCGGTAAATGCGCCGGCGTCCGGAAGGGCGAGGCCCAGATGAATGTGTTCGCGCCGTACCGCATAGGTTCTCTCTCGCCGGCTTGCCCGGCTCCGCTATAGGGTCACTTTCTGGCCCGTCCGGGCCGATTGCGCCGCCGCGTCCAGCACCTGCATTTCGGCCAGGCCGTCGCGGAAGTTCGGCCGAATCTCCTCGCCCGTCTCGATGGCATGCATGAAGTCGACCACGGCGTGGTGGAACTCGTGCTCATAGCCGATCATGTGCCCCGGCGGCCACCAGTTGGCGATGTAGTCGTGCTGCCCGGCCTCCGTGGCCAGCACCGTGCGGAAGCCCTGGGCATAGGCCGGGTCGTTGCGGCTGAAGACCTGTAGCTCGTTCATGCGCTCCAGGTTGAAGACGAGGCTGCCCTCGCTGCCGTAGACCTCGAAGGTGTTGTAGTTCTTGCGGCCGGGGGCGAAGCGCGACACCTCGAACGAACCCAGCGCGCCGTTGGCGAACTCGGCCACGAAGAAGGAGGCGTCGTCAACGCCAACCTTGCCCATGCCCGTGGCCGCGCCGGAGCCGGCGCTGAACGTCGCCGCGCCCGCGCCGGGCAACGGCCGCTCGGTGATGAAGTTGGCCATCAGGCCGGTCACGGCGGTGATGTCGCCGACGAGATAGCGGGCCAGGTCAACGCTGTGGCTGCCCAGATCGCCGTGCGCGCCGTAGCCGGCCGTCTCCGCGCGCAGATGCCAGGTCAGCGGGAAGTCGGGATCGACGATCCAGTCCTGCAAGTAGGCGCTGCGCCAGTGGAAGATGCGGCCGATGAAGCCGTCGTCGATGAGCCGCTTGGCCAGGCGAATGGCCGGCGCGCGGCGGTAGTTGTGATTGACATAATGCACTACGCCGGCCTGCTCCGCGGCAGCGAGCATCTCCCGCGCCTGCTGCGTGGACAGGGCGAAGGGCTTCTCCAGGAAGACGTGCTTGCCGGCGTTGGCCGCGGCCACAGCCATCTCGTGGTGCAGATAGGTGGGGGTGCTGATATCGACGATGTCGATGTCCGGCCGGTTGACGACTTCGCGCCAGTCGGTGGAAGCTTCGGCCCAGCCCCACGTGCCGGCCAGCCGTTGCGCGCCGGCCATGTCCGTGCCCACGGCCACGGCCAGCACCGGGCGGATGCCCATGTCAAAGAAGCGCGGCGCGTTGGCCCAGGCATTGCTATGGGCCTTGCCCATGAACTTGGTGCCGATGAGGGCGACGTTCATCGTTTTCATGGCGGCTCCTCGGCGCTAACGCACGTTGCGGGCGATGCGCTTCAGCATCCACACGCTCTTTTCGACCGCCCAGTGCTCCTGGTTCTCGTAGTCCGGGTGCAACGAGTCGGTCTCAACGGCCAGGAAGCCCTGATAGTTGGCCTCGTGGAGAATCTGGGCCAGTTTCTGGTTGTCCACCAGCCCATCGCCGACGGGCGTGGACGAGAAGAAATACCACTCCTTGGCGTTGACGCCGCGGACGGGCTTCAGGTCCTTGATGTGCGTGGCCAGAACGCGGTTGGCCAGCTTGCGCGCGCCATCGACCGGGTCATCAAGCAGGCGCAGGAAGTTGCCCGTGTCCAGATTCAGCCCCAGGTAGGGCGAATCGACGCGGTCGAGCAGCTCGACGCACTCATCGCTGGTGTAGTCGATGTGGTTCTCGACGGCCAGCTTGACGCCGTTGGCCTCGGCCACCTTGACGGCCTCCTTCAGCCAATCGACGAGGATGTCGATCTGCGGGCCGTGCGGCTCGAAGCGAAACATGAGGCTGCTGGCGACGATGCGCATGACCGGCGCGCCGATGAGCGTGGCATACTCGATGTGCTTGAGCATCGACTCGAATTCGGCGCGGTTCTTGCCCGCCTCCAGACCGTCGGGGTGGCCCCAGGCGTAGACGCGGTCGAAGCCGTATTCGTCCAGGCGCGCCTTCAGATCGGCGAAGAACGCCTTGTCATAGGACGGGAAGAAGCACGACTCCAGCGAGACGCCATCGACGCCCAGCTCTTTGGCGAAGTCGAGGAAATCGAAGATGGTCATCCGGGTTGGCGGCGGCGTCTGGTGGGGGTACACCTCGCCGAAGAAACGATGGAAGCAGTAGCTGTCAATGCCGACTTTCATGGGAAAACTCCTCTTCATTCGTGGACGGCCAAAATGCCGCGCAACAGCTCAACCTCGAACCGCGAGCGGTCGCCGCGGTGGAGGGCATGGTAGTACTCGATGGGCGTGCCGTCGCTCAGGAAGCTGACGCTGTCGAGTTGGATGAGCGGCGCGCCCTTCTTGACGCCCAGCAGTCGGGCCTCGTATTCGCCGGCGGGCACGGCCTCGACAGCGCGCCGGCCGCGGGCGATGGTCAGGCCATAGGCGGACTCCAGATACTCATACAGCGACCGGCGGGTGAAATCGACCGCCTCCAGGCCGGGGCAGCGGGCGGCGGGCAGGTAGGTGGCCACGAGGACAATCGGCTCCTCAGCGACAAAGCGCAGCCGGTCAATGTGGACGACGGGGACGCCCGGCCGCAGGCGCAAATAGGCGGCGATCTTGCGCGGCGCGGCGATGACTTCCTGGGTCAGCATCTGCGAGACGGGCGGCCGGCCCTTGGCGGCCATGTCGCCGTAGAAGCCGGTCAGTTCCTGGAACAACCCCTCGCGCAGCTTCGGCTCGGCCACGAACGTGCCCACGCCCTTCTCGCGCACGATCAGCCCTTCCAGTTCCAGGTCGCGCAGGGCCTGGCGGATGACGGTGCGGCTGACGTCGTAGCGGCGGCACAGTTCCGGCTCGCCGGGCAACTGCTCGCCGGGGGCCAGGCCGCCGCCATCGATCAGCTCCTTGAGGCTGTCCTTGACCTGGACGTATAGGGGGATGTAGCTCTGCCGGTCGATGGTCGTGTTGAGTTCCATGAGCGCTACCCGGCCAACGACCCGCCGCACCGGCGGGTTTACGTGGGAAGACAGGGGAGGCCCGGCCGGCGAAACGGCGGCAGCCACGACGGGCGGGGGAGGAAAACAGATGGGCGGGGTGAGCCACCGAAGTCGCCTGTGGCCACCCGAGATCGCCGGCGTGGGCCTGTTCCCTGTTATGCTGTCATCCTGTTATTACAGGGAAAGAGTAGCATAGCGATCTGGGGTTGTCAATATAAGGACGCGCCAAATGACGACCCAAGTGGCTCTGGCGCGGCGTTTGCCTATAATCAACCCAGTGGATGATCCTGACGATCTCGGTGAAGAACAGGCTTGCACAGCGATGCCGGTGCAGCGCGACAAGCTGAATACGCTCTTGGAATTGGCCTATAATCCCCTTATGGTCTCATCGCGCCGCTGGGCGAGCCGCCTCGTTCTCCCCGCCATCCTCCTCCTGGCCGCCGCCTTCCGCCTCTACCGCCTGCTCGACTTCCCGCCCGGCTTCCACTTCGACGAGGCCATCGACCTGAAGATCGCCCTCGATGTGGCGCATGGGGCGCGTCCGCTGTATGTGCCGGAGGGCTGGGGGCGCGAGGGGCTGTACTACTACCTCGTCGCCCCGCTGCTGCGCGTCATCGACTATAACCCACTGGCGCTACGCCTCGCCGCCGTGATCTGCGGGCTGGGCGTGCTCGTCGCCGCCTATGGCCTGGCGCGGCGCTGGCACGGGCAACTGGCCGGCTGGCTGACGGCCGCCTGGTTGGCCGTGGCCATGTGGCCGGTCTGGGCCGCCCGCTTCGGCGTCCGCCACATCTCGCTGGCGCTGATGCTCGGCCTGGCGGCGTGGGCCTTCTGGCAGGCGTTTGGGGAATTGGGAATTAGGAATGACGAATTAGGAATTAGGAATGAAGAGGGGGCGCGCGACGCTGCTTCTGCCCCTAACCCCTACCCCCTATCCCCTATCCCCTTCTTCCTCGCCGGCCTACTGCTGGGTCTGACCGCCTACACCTACCAGCCGGCGCGCTTTGTGCCCCTGCTGTTCGGCGGCTTCGGCGTCTATCTGGCCCTGTTCCACCGCCGCTGGCCGTGGTCCTACCGGCGCGGCTGGCTGGTGTGGGGGCTGACGGCCGTGCTCGTGGCCCTGCCACTGATCGTCATCCTGACCCAGGCCACACCCATCGAGACGGGCGAACGCGCCTTCTCCATCGAGCCGCTGACGGAACTGCTGGCCGGCAACCCGCGCCCCCTCCTCAACAATGCCGTCGCCCTGGCCGGCGTCTTCACTGTCGCCGGCGACCCGCTCAAATCCTATAACCTGCCCGGCCGGCCGCTCTTTGTGCCCCGTTGGACGGGCGTTTTCTTCTATGCCGGGCTGGCGCTGGCCCTGTGGCGCTGGCGACGACCGCCCTACGCCTTTGCCCTGCTGTGGCTGGCCGTCGGCCTGCTCGGCTCGCTGGTCACCATCAGCGCGCCCAACTTCAACCGTATGGTCGCGGCCCAGTTCCCGGTCTTCTTCCTGGCCGGCGCGGCGGCGGCCGAGGCCATCGGCTGGGCCGGCCGGCGGGCGCGCTGGGCCGG
>JAIBAS010000351.1 GCA_019695075.1 Promineifilum sp.
TACATATCAATGTCCCCGGCGGGGTCTATCCGGCCGTGGATCAGATGGCCCAGCGAGGCATAGTTGGCCTCATAAAAGGTATCGTTAGGCTCCGACTCCGGCGACTGAGGCTCCGGCGCGGCCTGAGCAACGACCGGCGCGAGCAACACAACCAACAAAAGGATACCAACTCCTAGCTGTAAGAAGCGAGTTTTCATGATGGGTTCCTCTGGCATGATGGCCGCCGCGGGCGGGGCGCGTTGGCCCCACCCACGGCGCAATGTTGCGGATGACGCTCCGTCGCGCCGCTACTCCGTCTCGTAATACAGGACCGAAAGCGCATCAATCGTGTTGTTGCCGACCAGCGCGCCGTCGAAGGCCAACGCATAACTGTCGCAGGTCGAGTTGCCCTCGGTCGCGGCGCACCAGATGACGTCGTTGGGCTGATAGGTGACACCGCCCAGGGTCACGGCGCGGTCATACATCAGGTAGTAGCCGTACTCCCGGCCGATGCTTTCCGACAGGCCGATCAGGTTCGCCCCGCGAATGCCCATCGCCAGACCATCGAGCGTGCTGCTCCACCGGCCGCCGGTGATCTGCCCGGAAGAGTCGCCGTCAATGGAAAGCACGTCGTCGCGTTGCGCCGTCAGGCTGCCGACGCTCATCGGCAGGCGGGCGTTGCCCCTGGTGCTCAAATCAACGACGTAGCTGGAGTTGGAGCCGGCCAGCGCGTCAATGCTCTCCGCCGCCGTGGTCAAACCAACGTCCGCGCCGCCCATGCGCAGGTAGAAGTAGCCGCTGGTGTCCTCCCCCAGCGACTGGGCGTAGAACTGCAACACGTCCTGCGGCCTGACGCGGCCAACATCGCTGACGTTCTGGGCCGTGGCATAGGTCAAATACAGCCCCTCGTTGCCGGAGAAGGCCACCAGGTTGCCCCGCAGCCCCACGTCCGAAGCGTCGAAGTGCATAGACCAGGTATTGTGCAGCGGCGAGTAGCGCACGATGTCGCCGGGCTGGAAAGCGACGCCGCCCAGCGTGCCGGCTCTGGCGAAGCTGAAGAGAATCGGCCAGTCAACAAACTTCAGATGCAGGGTATAGTAGCTGGGGCCATAGTAGCTGAAACTGTCGGCCTCCGTTTGCAGATAGTAAGTCCCGGTCTCGTCGAACTCGATCATGGAGTCGAAGTACGCGGGCACAAAACCGATCTGCTGGCCGTCGGCGTCGAGCAGAATCATGTCCATGCCGATGTAGCCGATGAAAAACTGCCGGCCGGCCTCGGCGGTGAAGACGTAGGTGTCCACGTCGCCCTCCGGCTCGATCAGCGCCGGCAGTGGCTCGCCGAGGGTATAGGGGGTGGCCTGCGAGAGGAAGTTGTTCGGCTCGTTGGGGTCGGCGTAGCGGACTCGGACTTCATACTGATAGGCCGGCCCGCCCGCGCCGTTGCCGTCTGCGACACGCACGTAGAAGTCGTCTCCCTCCGGCAGCCGCAGCGACAGACAGGCCAGCACGCCGCCGCACGTCGCGCCGGCCAGGACGTTCTCATCAGCGTCCAGGAAAGACACGACGGGGACGAGGAGCGAGCCGGGCGGCAGGCGCAACTCGACGAAGAGGTCAAGACCGGGGTAGTTGCTATAGAGGCGGTAGTAGTCCAGATCGCCCACCGGGTTGATTCGGCCCTGCCGCCAACCGTTGATGGAGTTGGCCTCCCAGGGGGTGTCGTTGGGTTCAACTTCGGGGGCCAGCGAGGGCGGCCCGGCGGCTGCCTCCTGCGCCAACGCCACAGTCAGGCCGGGCAAGGTAGCGGCCATCAACAACACGAGCACAATTCTCAACCATCGAGTGCGGCTCACAATGATGTCCTCCCACTCCGGTTGATGCCGGAGCACTGGCGGCCGCCCGGCAACACGGCTCGCGTTTGGCTGATGTGCGCCGGGTGGCCTTAGGTTATTCGCGACGCGGCTGGTGGTCGGTCACAATGGGGTCGGCTCACCCCGCGCCAACACAATTGCCTTTCTTTTACACCGAGAAGACGGAACGATATGTGATTATTATAAGCGAATAAGTAATTTATACAAGAGGGTGTGGGCGACGAAATACCGACGCCAGGGGTACGCTGGAAGAAGGTGCGTCGCGTTGGACGCGCAGGTGTGGCTGGGATAGGCCTAACAGCAGAAGGTAAACAAGACGCAAAGGCCAAAGCCCGAGTTCCAGGGGGTTGTGCCTACGCCCTGGAATCTGACCCACTTTTCTTTGCCCGTGCTTTGCCTACTCGCAACCACCGTTAATGGTCAGCCACTGCTGGGCAAACCGCCGCCCCAGTTCGTTTAATCCTGCTCCACGGAACGCCGGTTGGTGTTTCCGTGACGGTAGCTGTTTCTGTAATGGTTGGTTCCTGGTCTTGCGAAGCCTGAGCCGCAAGAACATCACCGTTGACTGACACACCCAACCAGGCAATGAACGCCAACAACAAGAGAAACAAAGAGCCTGATACAACAATCAACCGATACAGTTTCATTTTGACAATAAGGAGTTGCGGCTACCAAAACCGTGAAATCGCCGGTCTCCACGGTAGCTTACAATGAAAAACGGAACCTGAGCAGCACAAGAGCAGGCAACGCTCCCACTTAACATATTTTAGCGCCTACACCTTACGTTGATCATTACGATGCCAGCGCAAACAGGTCTAAGGCCCAAGCCGAAACAGCCGCAGAAACCGAGTTTCTCGAAGAAACTCGGTTTCTACAGCGAATATCAGACAAGGCGATGCGGGCGAATCGCCCTACGGGAAGTTCACCGCGCCGGGCGTGCCCCCATTCTGCGTGCTGGCCGCCCAACTGGAAGCGACGTTGTTGTTGCTGCTCGTCGTCAGCAGCGACAGCGATGGCCCACCGCCGTCCGGCGTCGTCGGCCAGGGCGGCACGGCCGCGCCGTCGTCGTCATAGGCCACCTGGTCGATGACGTTGCCGGAAGCGTCCTTGATCGTCAGCGTCTCGCCGCCGTTGCTCAGGTCGCCGCTCGTCCACTGGAAGACCTGCACGCCCGGCAGAGCGGCATAGGTCGCCGCCGTCTTGGCCACGACGATGGTCTCCCCGGCGGCAATCGACTGCCCCGCGCCGAAGGTGTGGCTGATGCCGTCGGCCAACTGGAAGCCCTCCAGATCGACCGCCTCGGCCCCGGCGTTGACGATCTCGATGAACTCGTAGACGTCGTCCGCGCCCTGGGCGTCGGCCGGGTTGTAGTGGATCTCGTTGATGACCAGTTGTGGCGGCGGCACCGGCTCAAAGACGGCCGTGCGCGTCGTCGCCGCGCTCAGCGTCAGGCTGATCGCCGGGTTCGTTTCGCCCGTCTCCTGCCACCGGACGAAGCGATAGCCGAAGGCGGGCACGGCCGCCAGCGTCAGCGGGATGGTGCGGAAGTACGGCCCGGTGAATGGGTAGGCCAGCGGCTCGACCCCGGCCACGGCCACCGTTCCGCCGCCGCTGATGGCCACGGTCAGGTCAGCCGTGCCCGGCGAGCCGAGGTAGGTATTGAGGTGATTGCGCATGTTGCCCGGCCGCTGGTTGGCGAAGTTACGCATGTTGGTCACTTCCGTCTCCCAGGCGGTCATCGAGGCCGGCTTTTTCCAGCGAGCGATGTGGGCGGGCATCTCCGGGGCGATCTCGTTGTGCATGCCGTTGATGATGCCGACGACGCGCGTCGGGGCATAGGTGATGTTCAGGTGGCTGGCTGCCCGCTGGACAAAGGCGTTGCGGAAATCGATGTTGGTCAGCATCCGCTTGAGCGGCTGGATGGCGGTGGCGTTCTGCTTCAGGGCCGACTTCAGGCTGTCCTGCTTGATCTGCGACTTCTGGAAGGTGTTGTCCAGGTCGGCAAAGACCCATCGCCAGACGCTGCCGGGGTCATAGGCCCGCCAGTAGCGGAACTCGCCGCCGCGCAGGTTGCCGCTGTAGGTGTGGGCGATGAAGAAGTCCATGAACTCGTCCACGTCCATCTGCGACAGCACGTCGGCGTAGTTGGCCGGCACGGTCAGGTCGCGGTTCAGATCGGCCATGAAGGCATTCCAGGCGGCGGGGTTGCCGGCGTCCTGCTCGACTTTATTGACCTCGGCGCGCATCATGTCGAATTCGTCGTCGGCGTCCAGGCCATAGTTCTGCTCGATGAGCGCCTCGTCGGCCTTGTCGCGCAGGTTGTGAATGCCCCAGTAGACCCCGTTGATGAACACCGCCGTCGGCCGGTACTGCTGCTGGTCGAGATCCATGGTCTGCTCATTCAGGGCGTGAACCATCGGCTCGCGGAACATGCTCAGGTAGGCGTTGTGGTTGCCGCCGCCGCGCAGCACCAACCGCTCATATTCGTCCAACGGGTTGCCGGGGAAAACGGCGTAGTCGATATCGTTGTCGCCATAGCGCCGGCGGGCCTTGATCTCCAGCGACTTCTGGGGCATGGCCCGCGTGCAATCGCCCTGAATCTCGAAGCCGACGTCCTGCTGGAAGGCGAACGCGCCGCCCGGCTCCCACAGTTCCAGGCTGACCGGCCGCTCCCAGGGCTGGTTGTAGTTCGCCTTTGGCCCACAGCGCCCCTTGGCCCCGTTCTTGCCGACGACGTAGATGCCGATCTGCGGGTCGAACAGGTGCGCCGGGTCAGTCACCAGCGAGACGACAGCCAGATCGCTGTCCACACCGATGAGGTACGACGCCGTGGCCGGGCGGCTGCTGAGCGTGCCGGCGGCGAAGGCGCGCGCGCGGATGACCGTCGGTGCGTTGACGGTGATGGGGCCGGTGTAGAGGGGCGAGGCGGCCGTCGGCCGGCGGCCGTCGGTGGTGTAGCGGGTGAGCGCGTCCCAGCGGCTCA
>JAIBAS010000149.1 GCA_019695075.1 Promineifilum sp.
TGTCCTGCGACGCCCTCAGCGCGGCCGTGAACGTCGCATCCTCAGCCAGCCAGCGATGGAGCGTCCGACGCCCCACGCCCGACGCCTCGGCCGCCGCGTCGATACTCGCCTCACTCAGCAGCGCCTCGATAGCCCGCCGCTGATTGACCGACAGATCGCCCTGCGCTGTGCCGTTTTGGGCCATGCGCTACGCGCCCCCTTGCCCCGCCGCCCAGGGCAGTACGGCCACGATCTGATTGCGTAGCTCGCCCGTCGCATCGTCTTGCACAACCCGCACCCGCAGCAGCACGCGCCGGCCGGGTAGGGCGGCCGTGTTCAGGGTGTAGTCGGCGGCGATCTCATGGCCGAGCGCCGCCCCCACCCAGGCGAAGAGGCGCGTACCGCGCGCAAACCGCGGCCGAGTCCACCCGGCCAGCCGCCGGCCGGCGTGCGCGCCGCCCTCGATCTGGAACACCCAGCGCAAGTACACCTCCCGCAGCGACTCCAACCGGCCGCGGACGATATGCTCATGGACACTGACCACGCGCGCCGGATACTCGCCCGACGGCACGATCACCTCTTGCTCAATCACAAAGCCTGTCATCGACCTCACCCCCCACCTATCCCGCGCGCCGTGGGCCGCTCGGCGTCCAGACGCACGTCCGTACCAGCCAGGATCGCATCGTCCCAGCCGTCGGCCGGGTGCAGCGCCGCGCGCTCGTCTTCGCCACTCTCGCCCGGCATGGTCGCCGCATAGCGTACCAGCCGCGTCGGCCGGCTGAGTCTGAAGTCCCACGTGGGTGGGCACTCCGCAGCCACGTCGGCCCGCCAGCCACGGTAGCCCTTTTCGTAACGTGTCACCCGCGCGTCAAACTCGATCACGTCGCCCTGGGCCAGCGGGCCGAGCGCCTCGAAGCCCTTGGTCGATGGGAACCACAAGTGATCGGTCACTTCCGCGCCGTCGTCAATCGCGCGCACGTTCCGCAGCAGGATCGTCGGCTCATCGAAACCGTGCCAGTTGCGACGCCGGCCGAGCCGCTCAAACGTGCCCTGAAAGCGCAGCCGCTGGCCCTCTCTATCGCGTAGGCCGAGCCGCCCGTTGAACCTCTTGCCGCCGCTCATTGAGCACCCCCGAAGAGGGCCTTGTCTTCACCCTCAGCCGGGCGCGCGATCCGCGAGACAGGCCCCACGTCGGCAAAGGCCGGCTGCGTCGCCGGCTGGGGCGTTGCCTGCTGGGGTGTCCGAGCCGCGGCCGTGGTCTGCCGCTGGGCGGCCGTGGCCGAGCGTACCCGGATACTCGGCACGGTCTGCCGGCCCACCTTCACCGGTTCCACGCCCAGTTCGACGGCCGCGCCGGCCCAGGCGTCCGTCTCTGCGCCGAGCGACCGGGCCAGCGCGCGGGCGTTGGTCTTGTTAAGAATGAGCTTCTTCGGCCGCTCCCTGAAACTGACAATGACCTTCACCGCCTCACCGCGCGGGCCGGTAATTGTCTCCTGGGCCACGTCTTTGATCGTCATCGTCACCGGCCGCCCGTCGTTAGGCAGCATCTCGGCGCTGAGGTACTCAAACATCTCGGCACTAAAAATGTTCACGTCTATCTCTCCCTGAATGTGCTCTAGCGTGTCCAGGACGCTGCTGAGCAATGTGCTAAGGTCGCTATGCCACCGGGTGGCCAGCCCTTTGGAGTAGGTGGGAATCGGCTGCACCTCGAAGACGGCCGCATACCGGCCGTGCGACTCGGCGACGCGCACAAGGTGCAGCCCGGCGACGCGCACCGCCGCGGCGCGGATGGCCTCGGCCGCGTCATCGACGATCATCGTTGAACAACCTGCTCAAACTCGGCCGGGATGGCCCGCCGCGCGTTGGCCGCCGCCAGGTCGTATTGTGTGCGGAACATGCCGGCGTCCCACCCCGCCAGCTCATCGCGGCCGAATTCACCGATCATCCGCCGCGTCGTCGCATCCAGTTCGGCCGTCGCCGCCGCACCTTCTTCGCCATGCCGCGCCAGCCAGCCCCGCCACGCCTCCCACGCCGTCGCCGTCGTCGCCGCGGGCGCGCCTTTGGCCGCCGGCGGTTGTTCGTGGCCCAACATACGTTGGATGACCAGCCCGCGCCCTTCGCCGCGCGCCTCGGCCGCGGCCACGTGGGCGGCGATGTATTCATCAATTACCCAGGCGCAACCCTCCAGTTGGCGCGTTTGCCGGTTCCATCCGAATCCATGTTGTTTCAACAACAATTGCATGTCCGTGGCAGCAGCAGCAGCAGGCGGGGCAGCGGCGGGCACGGCCGGCGGCCGTGCTGCTGCTGCTGATGGATCATAATGGGATGGATCATAATGGGATGGATCATAATGGGATGGATCATAATGGGATGGATCGGGTGTCATGGTGACGGTATTCGATCCCGTCACCATGACGGTATCCGATCCCGTCATGGTGACGGTATTCGATGGCGTCACCATGACGGTATTAGTGTCGTCCAATCCCGTCATGGTGACGGTATTAGCGCCATTTAATACCGTCACCATGACGGGATTAGGCTCAAGGCGGCCGAGGACAATTGTGTATAAATTTGAGCGGCTGCGCCGTCCATTCCCCACATAGCGCCGCTCACGCAACAAATAGCCGGCGGCAACTAGGCGATCTATCACCCGTTCCACAGTTCGCTGCGATAGAGCCGTACGCTCGGCAATGGTCGCCATAGATGGGAATGCGTTCCGGCCGTCATCGGCCGCCTTGTCGGCCAGGCATAGGAGCACCAGCCGCTCGGTGGGGTGGGATGGGCCATGACGCCACACCCGTTCCATTACGCGGATGCTCACGCCCACCCCCCTGGGGCAACTAGTTCTCCGCCCCATCCCCATGTTATAATGGCCTCACCATTTCCACAGTTAGCCGCCCGGCTGGCCACCTCCGCCACCGGGCGGCTCTGTTCCTGATTCATTCCGTATCCCCCATCGCCGAGGTCGTCGTCGCCGAGCCAGCCAGCTCAGGCCGAGCCGCCGCTGCCTCATCCTCGGCCAGCAGCCGCAACGCGCGGCCCCGCGCCGCCAACTCATCCAACAATGTCCAGATGTCGGCCGCCGGCCCGGTCTGCGTCGGCTCGACGGCCGCCGAGGTCGCAGCCGGCCGCGGCGACCAGGGCGCGCTCGGCGTCGTGTCAATCGACATGGCCCGCCCCCTGCTGCTGGATCGCACGACGCGCCACAGCCGCGGCCGCCAACTCGGCCGCCCCCGCCCGCACCAACATCCGCACCGTCGCCCCACGCGATCGGCCGATTGTGCCGGCCAGCGCGCTCAACATTTGTTGGTCAGTCGCATTGACCCGCAACACAAACACCCGATCACGTTTCATTTTGCCACGCCGCATATTGCACCTCCCAGGGCAGCGCCCCAAACAAAAAACCACAGTTAACACACCCCAGGGTGTGAAAATGTGGTCTTGTCTCTGGCCCCTGCACCGTCGGCTGGTGACGACGGTGCGCGTATTCGATTTGTATACACGATACACCCCCCATATATGTATGTCAATGATTTTGTATGAACAGATGTTCCACATTGCGCACCTCCTCCCCTACTCCGTCAACACCCGCCGCGTGTAAGGCACGTGCAGCCTGTCCACGGCCGCCCGCTTCACCGCTTCACCGCGCCGGTCATAGCGCGCCGTCGTCGCCGGCGACGCATGGCCGGCCAGCTTCTGCACCGTGGCGATGTCGGCCCCAGCATCCAGCAGGTCGCCCACGAACGTGCGTCGTAGGTCATGCGGACTGAGAGACGCCACACCGGCGGCCGACGCCCGCGCCCTCAGCATCGCGTACACCGCTTGCGTCGTCATCCGCCCACCGCGGTTGCGGTTGCCGATGACGTGAAAGAGAGGGCCGGGTGCGTCGCCACGGACGGCCAGCCAGTCGCCGAGCGCCCGCGCCGCCCCACCGGCCAGCGGAACAGACCGCTGCTTGTTGCCCTTGCCCAGGACGACAAGCCGCGCGCCCTCGGCCGTCGTCTCATAGTGGGCCAGGTCAAGCTCGGCAAGCTCGGCCCGACGCAGACCGCCGGCATAGAGCACCGCGATGATCGCCGCGTCGCGGATGCCGCCGATGTCCTGACCACACGTGGCCAGCAGCGCCGCCAGCTCGCCCGATGCCACCGCCCGGCCGGCCGGCAGTCGCTCGCCCTTCACCGCGCCCAGATCGGCCGCCCGCTGGAAGTCTTCGGCCGTCATCTGGCCGAGCCGCCAGGCCGTCCTCAAGACACCGCGCAAGGCCGACAGGTGCAGATTAGCCGTGGCCGGCGCGTACCGCTCGGCCAGCGCCGCGCGCACCGCGTCCGTGTGCTGGAAGCGCATCCGCGCCCACGGCACGCTGAGGAAGTTGTCGTCGGGCCACTCTTCGGGCGGCTCGGCGTCCCTGGGCGTGGCCAGCAGCCGGGCAATGGTATTGAGCGCCCGGCGCATCGTCTTGCGAGTGGACGGCCGCAAGCCGGCCAGATAGACCGCCGCCGCGTTGGTATCCATCCGCTCGACGGCCGCCTCGGCCGTCACCAGCGCGCCGCCCGGTTGCGTCGTCGTCACTGTCCATTCGTCGCTCATACTGCCTCCAATGCGTAAAAGTGCCCTTTCAATAAACTCACCCAACGCGAAAAAGCGGCCCTAACTCGGCCGCGTCGTGCCCCTATTCAACTGCGATCAACACCGAAGAGAGTGCAGAATCTAATCTATCCGCATAAATTCCGGCCCATCCTGGCCGAACTAGCCCGCTAAGCGGCCAGACAAAACGAGAAGAAGAAAGAGAACGGCCGGGCCACCGAAGCCCGGCCGTTTTTGTTTGTCCCGCGCCGGCGAGCGGACGG
>JAIBAS010000602.1 GCA_019695075.1 Promineifilum sp.
CGACGAAGCCGCAATGGCCATCGCCCGCCCCGGCCCACTGGCCCGCCGACCGCAACACCTCGGCGGCCAGCCCCGCGCCGGCGGTCAGATCGCCCTGAAAGCGCTGCGCGCCGGGGTTGGACGTGCGTGCCAGCACGTAGACGGCCTTGCCCGGCCGTCTGGCCAGCAGCGGACGCACCGCCTCCGCGCCGACGTAGGGGTTGACCGTCACCGCGTCCACGTCCCACTCGTCAAACAGCCCCCGCCCCCAGGCCGCCTGCGTGTGGCCGATGTCGCCGATCTTGGCGTCGAGGATGATGGCGATGTCGTCGGGGATGTAGGCGATGGTGCGCTCCAGAGCGATGACCCCGGCCGCGCCCCACTGCAAGTAGAAGCCAAGGTTGGGCTTGTAGGCGCAGACCAGGTCGGCCGTGGCGTCGATAATGGCCCGGTTGAAGGGCAGCAACGGCTCATCCCACTTGTGGATGGCCTCCACGGGCAGCAATTCCGGCTGCGGGTCGAGGCCCAGGCAAAGCCATGAGTTGTTGACCGCCTGCGCCCGGCGCAGTTTCTCCAGGTAGGGTAGCTGGCTCATGGGCGCTCAGCCTTCGTAGTCCACGGCGACGACGGTCTCGGCCGCCGCGCCGATGGCCGCCAGCACGGGCAGGTGGACGGAGTGGCTCTGGTAGGCCGCCAGCCCGGCCAGGTCGTCGAAGCGAGCGATGAGGGCCAGGTCGAACGAGCGGCCGGAGCGCAGCACGTCCGTGCCCACTTCGATGCCGCGCAGGCTGGGGATGTTGCCGGCCAGTGTATCCAGATGCGCCCGGATGGCGGCGATGGCCTCCGGACGGCGGTCTTTGAGCTTGATGAGGACGACGTGGGTGAGCATGGGGGTGAGGATAGCGCGGTTTTGGGAAGAGGCCAGTGGGCAGTGGACAGTGGGCAGGGGACAGTGGACAGTAGACAGTGATCAGTGGGTCAGTGGCCAGTCGTCCGTAGTCTGCGGTCGGCCGTCTGCGGTCGGCCGTCTGCGGTCGGCCGTCTGCGGTCGGCCGTCTGCGGTCGGCGGTCGGCGGTCGGCCGTCGGCGGTCGGCGGTCGGCCGTCGGCGGTCGGCGGTCGGCCGTCTGCGGTCGGCCGTCGGCCGTCGGCCGTCGGCCGTCGGGCGCACATCTAATCCGACGCCAACACATCGCTAACAGCATTCTTACACGCGCGCGATAGCGTATAGGTTGGTGGGCAACATGACTTTTCAGTGTAGCCTGCATCCCTCCCCGGCTCAAGACCCACCCGTGTTCAGTCAACAACTGTTGAAGTTTAGATACCATACGGAGGTATTCAGGAATGGCAACTATTAACCGTTGGACGCCCGGCCGTCTCAGCCCGTGGGACCGCGACCTGTTTGATGAGATGGACCGAGTCTTTTCTGAGCCGTTTTTCGGCCGTCGTTGGGACAGCGAGCGCGTCAGCAACTGGGGGCTGCCGCTGGATGTATCCGAGCGCGAGGACAAGTACGTTGTTCGCGCCTCCATCCCCGGCATCAACCCCGACAACATCGACCTGTCCATCAGCGACAATGTGCTGACCATTCGCGGCAGCATGAACCAATCCACCGACGACGACAACGAGAACTACGTTCTGCGCGAGCGCCGCATGGGTAACTTCACCCGCAGCGTCACCTTTCCGACGGCCATCGACTCGAACGCGGCCGAGGCCAACTGCGAGCACGGCGTGCTGACCATCCACCTGCCCAAGGCGGCCACGGCTCGCCCGCGCCGGATCAGCATCGGCGGCGGCGTGCCCGGCCGGCAGACGATCGAGGCCCAGACGCGGGCAGCTTCGCCTCAGACCGCGACCAACGGCGGCCACGCCCCCCAGAGCGAAGGTTGGCCGGAGGGCCAGGCCCGTCCCGGCCGCCCGTCCACCGAAACCAACCGCCAGAGCCAGCACTGGACCGAGGGCCAGGGCACGACCGCCGGCGAGCCGCGCAGCGAAGGCTGGGTCGAGGGCCAGGGCACGACTGCCAATGAGCCGCAGAGCGAAGGCTGGACAGAAGGCATGGATAAGACGCAGCCGTAAACGCCGTCCGTTGCTGACAACGACGCAAGAGGCAGCCGCCTGGCCGCCTCTTTTTGTTGCCCGTCCATTACCCGTAGCACAGCCGTAGCACAGCCTGTTAGGCTGTGGCCGACGAAGACAGCCTAACAGGCTGCGCTACCCGTACCGTCGCGGCCAGTCTTACTCAATTCTGACTCACCTGAGGCATAATACAGGCTGCGGCGCGGGTTAGCACTCGTTCTCAGCCTGACGCGCCGCCTGTGGTGTAACGATGGCAATGGATTACAAGGACTACTACAAGACGCTCGGCGTTAAGAAGAACGCCGGCGCTGATGACATCAAGAAGGCCTACCGCAAGCTGGCGCGGAAGTATCACCCCGACGTGAACCCCGGCGACAAAAGCGCCGAGGAGCGCTTCAAGGAGATCAATGAGGCCTACGAAGTGCTCTCCGACGAAGACAAGCGCGGCAAGTACGACCGCTTCGGCGCGGAGTGGCAGCAGTATTCGCGCGCCGGCGGCCGGCCGGAGGACTTCAACTGGAACCAGTGGGGCGGCGCGCCGGGCGGGACCGGCGGCGGGGGACAGTATCGCACCGTCTCGCCGGAGGAGTTCGAGCAGATGTTCGGCCGCGGGGCTACAGGCGGCGCGGGCGGCGGCGGCTTCTCCGACTTCTTCGAGATGCTCTTCGGCATGGGCGGGCGCGGCGCGGCGGGGACGGCCCGTCAGGGCTTCGGCGGCAACTATAGCGCCGGCGGGGCCGACTTCGGCGACCTCTTCGGCGACGCCGGCGGCCGGGCCGCGGTCCCGTCGCCCGACCAGGAGCATCCCATCCAGATCACCCTGGAAGAGGCCGCCCAGGGCGCGACGCGCACCCTGCAATGGGAGGGTGGCCGGCGGCTGGAGGCGCGCATCCCGCGCGGCGTGCGCACCGGCTCGCGCGTGCGCCTCAGCGGTCAGGCGGGCGCGGGCGACAGCCGCGCCGGCGATCTCTACCTCAAGGTCGAAGTGCTGCCCCATGCCATCTACGAGCGCGACGGCGACGATCTGCGCATGACCCTGCCCGTGGATCTGTTCACCGTCCTGCTGGGCGGCAAGGTCAACGTGCCCACGCTCGACAAGTCGGTCAGCCTCAACATCCCCGCCGGCACGCGCAATGGCAAGGTCTTCCGCCTGGCCAGGCTGGGCATGCCCAAACTGCGCCAGCCGGACGAGCGTGGCGACCTCTACGTGACCGTGGCCGTAGAGCTGCCGCGCCACCTGTCGGACGAAGAGAAGAACCTCGTGCGCGAGTGGCAGGCCGTGCGCCAAGGCGCTACAAGCGCGTAGGGGCAGACCCGCGGGCCTGCCCTCCATGTCTCCCTCGCGTCCCTGGCGTCTTCGCGTCCTTGCGTTAAGGCCGCTGCTCAGTTGCGCCCATTCAGCGCCCGCCCCATGACCTCCGCGAATTGCTCCGGCGTGCAGGCGAAAGCCGGCGCGCCCAAATCGGCCAACTGCTGCGCCAGGGCGACGTCGTAGCGCGGCGCGCCGCCGTCGCTCAGCGCCAGCAGGACGATGACGGCCACGCCGCCGGCCAGCAACTCGCCCACCTGCCGGACGACGCCCTCCTTGCTGCCACCCTCGAACAGGTCGGTAATGAGGACGACGACCGTGTCGCGCGGCCGGCTGATGGCCCCGCGGGCATAGGTCAGGGCGCGGTCGATGTTCGTGCCCCCACCCAGCCGCAGGCCGAAGAGCATCGCCACCGGGTCGCCCAACTGGTCGCTGACGTCGACCACGGCCGTGTCGAACAGCACCAGCCGCGCCGCCAGCGACGGCAGCGAGGCCAGCACCGCCGCGGCCACGCCGGCATAGACCACCGACGTAGCCATCGAACCGCTGGTATCCACCAGCAAAATGACATCGCGCAGCGCCGGCCGGCGGCGGCCATAGCCGATCAGCCGTTCGGGCACAATCGTGCCCTGAGCCGGCTGGTAGTGGCGCAGATTGGCCTGGATGGTGCGCGTCCAGTTGATCTCGTGTAATTTGCGCGGCCGGTGGTGGCGGGCGGCGCGGTTGAGGCTGCCCGTGGCCGCCTGTCGCAAGGGGTACTCCAGCCGCCGCGTAAGCTCGGCCACGACGCGGGCGACCACCTGCCGTGCCGTGTCCAGCGTGCGCTCCGGCATCACCTTGCGCAGGGCCAGCAGTTGCGCGGCCAGGGCCGCGTCCGGCTCCACCTCGGCCAGCAGTTCCGGGTGTTCCACCAGCTGGCGCGTCGTCAGCCGCTGCCGGGCGTCGCGCTGCATGATCTGCACGACCGGCTCCGGGAAGTAGTCGCGCACGTCGCCCAGCCAGCGGGCCACGTCGGGCATCGACTTGCTCAGGTCGCCGCCCGCGCCCCCATAGAGCGCGTCGAGGGCGTCGTCGAGGGCCTGGTCTGGCCGCGAGAGCGCGGGCGACTGCGCCGGGGACGCTCCGCCCGGCTGCGGCTGCCCCTGCCCCTGGCCACCCTGTTGCCCTTCCTCGCCCGCGCCCAGCACCAGCCGCCAGCGCCGTTGCCGCTCTTCGCCCGTCATCGCGCCTCCTCTATGGCCGGCAGGCGCACGCCCAGCAGCCGGCCGACGACCGGCAGCATCGCCGCCGCCCGCGCCGGGTCGAAGTGGGCCGACGCGGACGCGCGGGCCGACGCGGACGCGCGGGCGGGCGCGTCCGCGCCGCCGCGCCGCTCCAGTTGGCGGCGCAACTGCTCGCGCACGCCCTCCGGGTACTCGGCGAACGTCCGCCGCAGCAGCGGCAG
>JAIBAS010000570.1 GCA_019695075.1 Promineifilum sp.
GGCGGCCAGCGGCGCGGCCAGCTCCGCGTCCGGCACGACGGCGCTCAGCCCATCGCTGCACAGCAGCAGTGTGCTGCCTGGCGGCAGGTCGAGGGCGAAGGTGTCGGCCGACAGGGCGCTCTCCTGGCCCAGCGCTTGTAGCAGGACGTTGCGATACTCGTAGGTGCGGGCGTCTTCGTCGGTTAGCTGGCCGGTGTCTTGCAGGCGGCGGACGAGGGAGTGGTCGTCGGTCAGCCGGCGCAGGCCGCCCGCGTCGGCCAGGTAGGCGCGCGAATCGCCGACGTGGGCCACGTGGAGGCGCGCCCCCAGCACCAACGCCGCCGTCAGCGTCGAGCCGCCGTTGCCGTTGCGCTTCAGGATGGCCTCGTGGGCGGCAAAGACGCCGCGCTCCAGCAGGTCGAGCACGTGGGCTTCGCGTGGCATGGGGTGGCGCAGCAGCAGGGGCAGGTAGAGCTTGGCCAGAACGTAGTCGGCGAAGACGCGCGCGGCCGTGTCGCTGGCCACGTGGCCGGCGTCGTGGCCGCCCATGCCGTCAGCGACGACGTATAGGCCCAGCGGCTCCATGTCAAAGTGACCGCCGAACTCAGTCGTCAGCGTCAGGCAGGCGTCTTCGTTGCGGTCGCGGAAGGGGCCGGTTTCGCAGCAGTAGCCACTTTCGAGGCGGGGCGGGAGTGCAGTCATGTTGGCTCAAGTGGGTAGAGCGTAGAGAGTGTGGTCGGCGGCGCCGAAGTAGATGACGCCGTTGACGATGGTCGGCGAGCCGATGATGGCGCTGCCGGTGTCGAAGCGCCACTGCAACGCCCCCCGGCGCAGGCTGACGCCGTAGAGGCCGCCATCGGTCGAGCCGAAGTAGACGGTGTTGCCCCACACGGCCGGCGCGGAGACGACCTGGCCGTTGGTGTGGTAGTTCCAAACGGGCCGGCCGCTGGCCATGTCGATGGCGTAGAGGTGGCCGTCGGACGAGCCGATGAAGAGCATCCCCTGATAGAGCGTCGGCGTGGCCAGGATTGGGCCGCCGGTCTGGTAGCGCCAGATGGGCCAGCCGGAACTGGCGTCGATGGCGTAGACCGTGCCATCGACCGAGCCGACGTAGAGGATGTCGTCGGCCACCTTGGGCGAAGAGGTGACGGCGCGCTGGGCCTTGGTCTGCCACTTGGGCTTGCCCGCGCCCAGTTCCAGCCCCAGGACTTGCCCGCCTTCCGTACCGAAGTAGACCAATTCATCGGACACCCACGGCGTCGAGCGCACCGGGCTGTAGACGTTGGTCTTCCAGTGCAGCTGCCCGCGCATGGCGTTGACGACGTAGAAGTAGCCGTCGTCGGCGCCAAAGAAGGCATGGTCGAAGCGCGCCGCCGGCGTGGAGTAGATCGGCCCCTCGGCCTGGAACTGCCAGTTGAGCCGCCCCTTGCGCAATTGCAGCGAGTAGAGCGAGTGGTCGGATGAGCCGACGAGCACCGCGTCCTCGGACACGACGGGCGCGCCGCCGATGCCGCCGCCGGTGGGGAACTTCCACAGGAAGTCGCCTTTGTCGGCCGTCAGGGCGTAGAGGTTGTTGTCGTAGGCGCCCACGAAGACGATGCCCTTGCCCACGGCCGGGCGCGAGCGGATTTCGTCTTCGCAGCGGAAGACCCACAGCGGCTTGACCCGGCTCAGGCCGGCGCGCAGCGTCGCCGTGGGCGCGCCCGCGTCCTCGCGGTCGAAAGCCAGGGTGCTCTCCTTCAGGCCAAGACGCTGGTCGAGGTCGGTGTCGTCGCCGTCGCCCTGCGACAGTACCAGCAGCGACTCGCGCAGGGCCATGGCGTCCGGGAAGCGATCCTTGGGGTCGTAGGCCAGGCAGCGCATGATGATGGCTTCGAAGGCGCGCGAGATGGCCGGATTGGCGGCGCGGATGGGGCGCTCGTTGAAGGTGAAGGGCGTCTCCTGGCGTGGGTCCTGGCGGGTCAGCAGATGGTGGAGGGTCGCCCCCAGGCCGTAGACATCGACGGCCGGCGAGGCCTCGCCGCGATATTGCTCCGGCGGCGTGTAGCCGGCCGTGCCGATCATCGTGCCCTTGTCCTCGTTGGCCTCGAATAGCTTGGCGATGCCGAAGTCGATGAGGCGAATGTGGTTGTAGGGGTCGAGCATGATGTTCGACGGCTTCAGGTCGCGGAAGATGACCGGTTGCGGCTTCTGGCTGTGGAGGTAGGCCAGGGCGTCGCAGACCTGGAGCGCCCAGTCAAGCGCTTTCTGCTCGTCGAGGTACTCGTCCGTCTCGTCGAGCCACTGCTGCAAGTTCTGGCCGGGCACGAATTCCAGCACCAGGTAGCTGCGGTTGCCGTCGGTGAAGTAGTCGTAGATGTCGGGGATGGCCGGATGATTGAGCGTGGCCAGCATCCCGGCCTCGCGCTCGAAGGACTTGATCGTCAACTCGCGCATCTCCGGGTCAACCGTGCTGATGACCATCTCCTTGACGGCGCACAGGCGCGTGACCGAGGGGAAGCGCAGGTCGCGCGCCCGATAGACGGAACTGAAGCCGCCGACGCCCAAAGAGCCGAGGATCATGTAGCGCCCCTGGAGCACTTCGCCCGACTGGGGGCCGTTGGCGTCGTGCCGGCCGAGGGGCTTGCTGTCGCTGCCCTTCCTGGGCGGCATCTCTCGCGTGCCGAATTCCATAGTTGTGATCCTAACCGGCGTCGCCTACCGGTACAGTCGCATTTGTGGTGTCGCTTGCCGACGCCCTACCATTATAGGGCCGCGGGGGGTGATTTCCCAAATGAATTTCGCGTGAATGGGCAGTGGGACAGTGGACAGTGGACAGTAGGACAGTGGGCAGTGGACAGTGGACAGTAGGACAGTAGGACAGTAGGGCAGTGGACAGTAGGGCAGTGGACAGTAGGACAGGGGGGTGTCGCGCCTTCTTCAGTCGGGGGTGCAAGAAAGTGCCTGGCACTTCGGAAAGTGCCAGGCACTAAGACGAAGGGGCGGCCCAGAGGCGTTCGGCGGCGACGGCCCAGGCGGGGGCGGTGTCGCCGTCGGCCAGAGCGTCGGCCAGAGCGCGGCGGCCGTCGGCCCGCAGTTGGGCGGCCAGGTCGTCGGCGTTGGCGAAGAAGGAGCTGAGCTGCGAGGCGTAGGCCCCCACGGCGGCCGTCTTGGCGGCCAGCGCGGCCTCGTCCAGCCAGACCGTCGCCGCCGACCAGGCGGCGCGTGTCTCCGGCGGCAGCGCCTCGGTCAGCGCCCCCGGCCGGGCGGTGTAGGGGTAGTCCTCGTAGTAGCGCGGCGCGGCGAAGACCCGCTCGGCGGCGCGGCGCGTGGCCAGGTGATCGACGTGGTTGCCAACGCCCAGCGGTAGGTAAACCTGGTGGGCGGGCGGCAGGGCCGCGAAGGCCTCCGCCAGCGCGGCGATGGTGGCCTCGTCGGCCGGGTTGAGGGGGCTGAACATGTCCGCCGGGCCGGGGTAGAGGGCTTCCGCGTCCGGGCCGCAGCGGTAAATGCAGTCGAGGAAGGACAGGTGCAGCGGCTCGGCCCCCAGCAGGGCCAGGGCGGCGCGATCCTCGGCGCGGCGTTGGGCGACTATGGCCGCGCCCACGGATAGGTCGCCCGGTGCGGCCCCCTCCAGAGAGGGCTTCGCCGCTTCTTCCTCCTGGGGGTTTGTCGGAAAGTGCCAGGCACTGCGGAAAGTGCCGGGCACTGCGGCCAGACTGGTGGCCCAGCGCTGGTGGAGCATGGCCACGGTGTCCGAGGGGGCCTCGGCCGGCGGGTCGCCGCCGGTGATGGTGACGACAAGGACAGACTGGCCCGCGGCCGTGTGCCGGGCGATCTGCCCACCGCACGACAGGACGGCGTCATCGAAGTGGGGCGAGAGGTAGAGGTGGTCGTAGGGCTTCATGCGTCGGCTCGCTTAGACTTAGAAACTGAGTTTCTAGGAAGAAACTCGGTTTCTGGGCTGCTATAATACCATAACGATGAACAATCACCTGACCCACCTGGACGAATCCGGCCGCGCCCGTATGGTCGACGTCGGCGCGAAGGACGTGACCGAGCGCGTGGCCGTGGCCCGCGGCCGGGTGACGATGCGGCCGGAGACGCTGGCGCTGATCGTCGCCGGCAACCTGCCCAAAGGGGACGTGCTGACCGTGGCCCAGATCGCCGGCGTCATGGCCGCCAAGCGCACCAGCGAACTGATCCCCCTCTGCCACCCGCTGCTGCTCAACCAGGTCGTCGTCACCTGCGCGCCCAACGCCGCCGAGGGCTGCGTGGACATCGAGGCGACGGTGCGCGTGTCGGGCAAGACGGGCGTGGAGATGGAGGCGCTCACGGCCGTGACCGTGGCCGGGCTGACGCTCTACGACATGGCCAAGGCCGTTGACCGCGGCATGCGCCTGACCGACGTGCGATTGGTGCGCAAATCCGGCGGGCGCAGCGGCACATGGGAGGAAGAGCGGGGGGGCGGGGGAGCGGGGGAGCAGGGGTGAGCTTGCCGGCGCATCGACAACGGCGCTCAAGGGTTACAAATAAGATGAGTGTCGAACTGGAAATCCGCCTCTTCGCCACGCTGAAGGACCGCGCCGGGAGCGACCGCATCCGCGTGGAACTGCCCGACCGGGCGGCGACGGCGGCCGACGTCATCCGCGCCGTGGCCGCCGGCTACCCGGCGCTGGCCCCGGCCCTGCCCTCGGCGCTGCTGGCCGTCAATCGCGCCTTCGCCGCGCCGGATACGCCCGTGAAGGCCGGCGACGAGGTGGCCCTCTTTCCGCCCGTCAGCGGCGGCCAGGGCGACGCGCCGGCCGGCGAGGCCGGCGCCTTCGCGACCTACTTCGCCGTCTCGCCCGA
>JAIBAS010000405.1 GCA_019695075.1 Promineifilum sp.
GCAACCGTCTACGCCGTCGAGCCGAACGCAGCCATGCGCGCCGCGGCCGAGGCCGCGCTGGCCGAGCAGCCCGGCTTCATCAGCATCGACGCCACGGCCGAGGCCACCGGCCTGCCCGATGCATCCGTCGATCTCGTCACTGCCGGGCAAGCGTTCCACTGGTTCGAGGCGGAGGCCGCGCGGGCCGAGTTCCGCCGTATCCTGCGCCCCGGCGGCGGCGCGGCCCTCATCTGGAACGGCCGCGACAGGAGCGCCGGCGGCTTCGTGGCCGACTACGAGGCCCTGCTGGCCGAGTATGCCACGCAGTACCAGCGCGTCCGCCACGGCTCGCGCATGGAGAAGATCGTCGCTCTCTTCGCCGACGGCTTCGAGATGCGCGTCTTCGACCACGCCCGGCAACTCGACTATGACGCCGTCCTGGGCGGGCTGTTGTCCGGCTCCTACAGCCCGCTGCCCAACGACCCGCGCTACGAGGCGATGGTCGCCCGCCTGCAAGCCATCTTCGCCGCCCACCAGCGCGACGGCCAGGTGGTCATGCCCTACCGGACGCAGGTCTACTTCGGCCGACTGTAGCCGACCGGTGGCGCGATTCTCCCGAATCGCGCTCTGGTCTGCACCGGCCTAAGAACGCGATTCGGGAGAATCGCGCCACAGTATGCGGGCCATGCGATTGCTCTAGTTATGCTTGACAGATAGCGACCAGTTGACTACTATTACTACCCGATTAGATCATCATCTAATCAGACTGGCACAGTCGCCGGGATATCAGGGAGTCCTGTCGCTGTTCCTCACTGTGAACGCGGCGCGGCTGCGAGCCGTCGTCGCCGAAGACGCTCCGCGGCTGGGCCTTCCCAGGCCGCGTACCGAGGACAAGCGCCATTGAATGAGGCAGCCTGATGACAAGTCCGTCGCGACTTGCCGGCATGCGGGGCTTTAGCGTCATCTGGATCGGTCAACTCGTGTCCTTTTTGGGCACGGGTATGACCAACTTTGCCCTGTCGTTCTACCTCTTCGACCGCACCAGCCAGGCCACGGCCCTGACCATCGCCATCTTCGCCTTCTCCGCGCCGAGTATCCTGCTCAGTCCCCTTGCCGGCGCGCTGGTCGACCGCTCCAACCGCAAGTTCGTCGTCATCGTCACCGACCTGGCCGCCGGCCTGGTCACCATCGCCTGGTTGCTGATCGTCCTGCTGGCCGGGCATCTGGAGCCGTGGCAGGTCTACGTCGGCAACGCCATCACCGGAGCCTTCAACGCCTTCCAGTTTCCGGCGTTCTCGGCCGCGGTCACGCTGATGATCCCCAAGGAGCAATATGGCCGCGCGTCGGGCATGATGGAGTTCGCCGCGGCGGCGTCGGGCATCCTCGCGCCGGCCTTTGCCGGGGCCTTGCTGGGGCCGATTGGCCTGGCGGGCATCATGTCCATCGACGTGGCCACGTTCATCTTCGCCATCCTGGCCGTGCTGCTGGTCCACATGCCCCAGCCGCCGGCCGAGGTGTTGCCCGACGGCCAGCGGCCCAGCCTGCTGCAAGACTCCGTCTACGGCTTCCGCTACATCCTGGCCCGGCCGAGCCTGCTGGGGCTGCAAACGGTCTTCACCGCCATCAACTTCATCGCCGCCTTCGGCTCGGTCATCGTCTTCCCGATGATCCTGGCCCGCACGGGCAACAACGCCGGCACGCTGGCCACGGTTGAGTCTGTTGCCGCGTTCGGTGGCGTGGCCGGCGGGCTGCTCATGAGCGCCTGGGGCGGGCCGAAGCGGCGCGTGCGCGGCGTGCTGCTGGGCATGACCGCCGAGGGCCTGCTGGGGCCGTTCATCGTCGGCATCAGCCGCAGCCTACCCGGTTGGGCTTTTGGCAGTTTCATGTCGCAGGGCTTCATCCCGATCATCAACGGCTCCAATCAGGCCATCTGGCAATCGAAAGTGCCGCCGGGCGTCCAGGGGCGCGTCTTCGCCACCCGGCGCATGATCGCTCAGTTCAGCTTTCCCATCGCCGTTCTCATTGCCGGGCCGCTGGCCGACCGCGTTTTCGAGCCGGCCATGCGCGCCGGCGGAGCCGCGGCGGTGACATTCGGCCCGCTGGTGGGCACGGGGCCGGGCGCGGGCATGGCCCTGATGGTCACGGCCAGCGGCCTGTTCGGCGCGGCCATTGGTCTGGCCGGCTACCTCATCCCGGCCATTCGCAACGTCGAGGACATCCTGCCCGACTTCGATGCCGTCGCGCCGGCTCCGGCCGCCGCGGAAGCCGTCATCGACTCGGAGGCAGCGGCCTAAAGGCGCAAGTGAACATGACTAACTCCGACGAACATCCTGTGGAATGGGACAGCGGCACGGCCTATGACTTCTTCGCCAGCCTGCACGTTCTGCACCGCGCCGAGCGCTACGGTCTGCGTGGTTCGTGGGCGGCCGGCGTGCGCTCGCGCCTGCCTGTGGCCGCCCGCGATTGCCTGCAGCGGGTGATGAATGTCCTGCGACCAATGAGCGGCGTCCATGCTCTCTCCGGCCCCAAGGACGCGGCCGCGGCCCTGGCCGCCCTGCGGGCGATGGAACCCATCGAACGGCTGGCGGCCCTCGTGCCGGATCGCCCTGAGGGCGTCAAGCGCATCCTGCGCAGCGTTGCCGTGCGCGGCCTGTGGCGCGACGAAGACCTGGCCCGCATCATCGCCCCTATGCAGAAAGGGGAATGGCTCAACCAACCGCTGGCCATCGTGCGCAAAGAGGCGGCCGAGTTACTCGACCTGTGGGCCGACCCCGTGGGCAGCGCCGACGGTCTGTTGGCCGCCCTGGAGTGCTACCACGAGTCGTTCTTCGAGGAGGAGGAGGCGCGCATCCGCCCGGCGCTGGACGCGGCCCTGACCCGCGCGCAAGAGTTGGCCACTCGACTACCGCAACCCGCGCTGCTGGAGGAGCTATCACAGGGCGTGCGGCTGGCCCCGGAGCAGGCCAACGCGCCGCTGGTGCTGGCGCCATCGTTCTGGATCACGCCGTTTGTGGTCATCACCGACCTGGCCGGGGGTAAGAAACTGTTCCTGTTCGGCGCGCGGCCGGACGATGTCTCGCTGGTGCCGGGCGAATACGTGCCCGACGCGCTGCACCAGGCGCTCAAGGCCCTGTCCGAGCCGACCCGCCTGCGCATCTTGCGCTATCTGACCGACGAGCCAATGGCTCCGGCCGACCTGGCCCGGCGGCTGCGGCTGCGCCCGCCGACGGTCATCCATCACCTCGACGCGCTGCGCCTGGCGCGCCTGGTGAACGTCATCCTGGGGGATAATGGCAGGCGCTATGCGGCCCGGCCGGGCGGCGCGGCGGCGGTCTTTCAGTTGTTGAACGACTTTCTGGAAGGGCAAGAGGACTAGGACCGATCAGGGGGGAGATGCGGTCGTGCTTCCGCCTTCCCGCATCTCCATGCTCCTTCTCCCTGATACCACCCGACGGCAAACGGTTTTGGGCGCTTGCCATCTGTGTGCATGGTAACGGCAGATGCGGGCCGGCGCAGTAAAGGGGCCGTGAAAAATGGCTGCCGGCGTTTTGACCGGCGGCCCACCCCGCGGCTATTCCCCACTCGCGCAGCAGCGCCGCACTTCCTCGCCGATGATTCGCAGGCCGGCGCGGACGACAGCGTCGTCCTGGGCGTAGTTCATGCGGATGCATTCGTGCCGGTGACGCCATTCGCCGGGCAGGCCGGGAAAGAAGTAGTGGCCGGGCACGACGAGGACGCTGCGCTCCTTCAGCCGCTCATAGAGTTCGGCCGAGGTGATGGGCAAATCCTTGAACCACAGCCACAGGAAGAAGGCCCCCTCCGGCTTGTGGACGAAGTAATCGACGCCGCTCAGCGCTTCCGGCAGATAGGCCAGCGCGTTCTGCACCTTGGCGGCATAGTGGGGCTGGATGACCTCGCGGCTGAGGCGCAGCACGTCGCCGCTGCTGACCAGTTCGTGGGCCATGTATGCGCCGAAGTTGCCGGGGGCCAGCGACAGGACGGCATTGGCCGCGCCGACGGCCGCGGCAACCTCCGGCGTGGCGACGACGATGCCCGTCCGCGCCCCCGGCAGACCCAGTTTCGACAGGCTCAGGCAGAAGATAATGTGCTCATCCCACACCGGCCGCACCTCGCGGTAGAGGATGCCGGGGAAGGGCGGGCCATAGGCGTTGTCGATGATCAGCGGCACGCCGTGCTGGCGGGCCAGGGCGTGCAACCGGTCGATCTCCTCGTCGGTCAGGACGTTGCCGGTGGGGTTCGTCGGCCGGGAGACGCAGATCGCGCCGACCTCGTCGGTCACGCGCAGGGCGCCGAAATCGACGCGGTACTTGAATTGCCGCTCCGGCAGGTGCTCGATCTCCGGCCGGTAGGAGATGAACAGGTCATCGTCAAGGCCGACGTCGGCATAGCCGATGTACTCCGGCGTCAGGGGCAGCAGCACCTTCTTGTGTCGGCCGTTGCTGAAGCGCCCGGCGAAGAAGTTGAACAGGTAGAAGAAGGCTGTCTGGCTGCCGTTGGTCAGGGCGATGTTGGCCTCGGTAATCGGCCAGCCGCACTCGCGCCGCAGCAGTTCGGCCACGGCGACGCGGAAGGCGCGGTCGCCGGCCGGCGGGGCGTAGTTGCCCACCAGCCGCTCGAAGGCGTCGTCCTGGCGCAGCCCGGTCTCCATGCGCTGGCGCAGGCAGGCCTCGACGGCGGGGATGCGGCTGGGGTTGCCGCCGCCGAGCATGATCATGTCCGGCCGGTCGGCCAGGGCATTGCCCAGGTCATCCATGAGCTGCAAGATGCCGCAATTGCGGACGAATTTTTCACCGAAGGTTGATGCGTTCATGGCAAATCTCAGTGTCCATTCATGAGCGCCGGCTCAATCCGCTCCATCGCCCAGTCGATCTGCTCTTTCGTAACGACCAGCGGCGGGGCGAAGCGCACGACCGTGCCGTGGGTGTCCTTGCAGAGGATACCCGCTTCGCGTAGGGCGTCGCAATAGGGGCGGGCCAGGCGGGTCAGTTCGACGCCGATGAGCAACCCCTTGCCGCGCACTTCCTTGATGTGCTCGCCCTCGACGCGCTCCAGGCGGCCCTTGAAGTACGCGCCCACCTCGCGCGAGCGGTCAACCAGCCCCTCATCTACCAGGACGCTCAGGGCCGCGCGGGCGATGGCCGAGCCGAGCGGGTTGCCGCCGAAGGTGCTGCCGTGGTCGCCCGGCCGCAGCAACCCCAGCACGCGCCGGTCGGCGACGACGGCCGAGACGGGGTAGAAGCCGCCGCTGAGCGCCTTGCCCAGGGTGACGATGTCCGGCCGGACGCCTTCGTGGTCGCAGCACAGCAGCGCGCCGGTGCGGCCGAGGCCGGTCTGAATCTCGTCGGCGATGAGCAGGACGTCGTGGGCGGCGCAGATCTCAGCGACGCGCTTCAGATAGCCCGGCGACGGCACGCGCACGCCGCCCTCGCCCTGGATCGGCTCGACGAGGAAGGCAACGGTATTGGGCGTAATGGCCTCCTCCAGGGCTTCGGCGTCGTCGTAGGGGATGGTGACGAAGCCGGGGGTCAGTGGGCCGAAGTCCTCCTTGTATTGTGCTTCGCTGGAGAAGCTGATCAGCGTGGTCGTGCGGCCGGCGAAGTTGCCCTCGCAGACGATGATCTCGGCCGCGTCGTCGGCCACGCCCTTCAGGCGATAGCCCCACTTGCGCGCCACTTTGATGGCCGTCTCCACCGCTTCCGCACCGGTGTTCATCGGCAGGGCCATCTCGTAGCCGGTCAGCTGGCACAGTTCCTTCATGAACGGGCCGAGTTGGTCGTTGAAGAACGCCCGCGAGGTCAGGGTGACTTTGTGCATCTGGGCCGTGGCCGCTTCGAGGATGCGCGGGTGGCAGTGGCCCTGATTGACAGCCGAATAGGCCGACAGGCAATCGAGGTACTTCTTGCCCTCGACATCGTAGACCCACGCGCCCTCGCCCCGTTCGATGACGACCTCGATGGGGTGGTAAGTATGAGCCGCGTAGGTTTCATCCAGGGTGATGTAGTCTTGGCTGTTCATTGAGCAACTCTCCTTTGCCGGCAGGGCGCGTTCAGGGCCGCCGCTATAGAAAAACTCTGACAAAAAAAGCCTGATTCGCTTGAAATCAGGCTTTGCTCGGACCTACGAAGATACGCAGGAAGGTCGTCTTTTAAAGGATTAGGCGTATTTCACATGATTGCCCATAGTATACATCATCGCCCGGCTCTCTGTCGACCCCCGGCCGTCGGGGGAGCAGGGCATAGCCGGGTCAACAAGCGCTCACGCCAAGGCGCGAAGGGGCAAAAAGCGCAAAGAAGAGAATAGAGCTTCTTCTTTGCGTCCTTTGCTTACTTTGCGCCTTAGCGTGAGCCTTCTCTCGATGCGCTTACCATCACCGGCCGAAGAGCAGAAAAAGCACACCGAAGGCGACACAGTAAATGGCGAAGGGATAGAGCGTGTGGCGCTTGACCCAGTTGAGCAGGAAGGCGATGCACAGGTAGCCGACGACGGCCGCTGTCACGAAGGCGGCCAGATAGTGCGCCGCCGGCAGCGAGCCTTGGGCGCTGAAGATGTCGATGATCGACAGCAGCCCGGCCCCGGCGATGGCCGGCAGACCGACGAGGAAGCTGAAGCGGGCCGCCGTCGGCCGATCCAGCCCCCGCCCCAGGCCGGCGGCGATAGTCGTGCCGCTGCGCGAGACGCCCGGCAGCAGGGCCAAGACCTGGAACGAACCGATGATGAGCGTGTCCACCCACGTCAGGCGGTCGAGCGACTTCGTCCCCCGCCGCAGCCGCTCGCCGACGACCAGGAAGGCGGCCGTCACCAGCAGGCCCAGCGCGGCCACAGTCGGCGAGCCGAACTGCTCCTCGAAGAAATCCATCGCCAGCAGGCCGACGATGGCTGCGGGGATGGAGCCGAGAACCATGAAGTAGCCCAGGCGGGCGTCGGCGTCGTCGAATGGCCGGCGGCGGGCCAGGCCGCCCAGCACGGCGCGGAGGATGGTCACGATGTCGCGCCAGAAGTAGGCGACGATGGCCAACAGCGTGCCGGCGTGGACGAGGCCGATGAGCACCAGGTCGGGCTGTGGCAGGCCGAGGATGGCGGGGACGAGCACCAGGTGGCCGTCGCTGCTGATGGGCAGGAACTCAGTCGCGCCCTGGATGATGCCGATGAGAATCGCTTCGAGTAGGGACATAGGGATTAGGGGGTAGGGATTAGGGGCTAGTGGTCAGTGGTCTGTCGTCCGTCGTCGGGGTAGTGGGCCAGGAATTCACCTGCAAAGTCTGCCAGCGTTCCCTTGCGAATTGCCTTGCGGAGGTCGTCCATGAGGCGCAGGAGGAAGTGGAGGTTGTGAGTGGTCAGCAGGATGTGGGCCAGGATTTCGTTGGCCATGACCAGGTGGCGCAAGTAGGCGCGACTGAAGTGGGCGCAGGTGGGACAGTCGCAGGCGGGATCGATGGGTTGCGGGTCGGCCGTGTATTGCGCGTTGCGCAGGTTGATGCGCCCGCCATTGCGGTCGCCGCGACCGCCCACCAGCGCCGCGCCGTTGCGGGCGATGCGTGTCGGCAGGACGCAGTCGAAGATGTCGATGCCGCGCAGCACGCCGTTGACGAGGTCTTCCGGCGCGCCGACGCCCATCAGGTAGCGCGGCCGGTCGGCGGGCAGCACCGGGTGGAGCGCCTCCAGCACGGCGTGCATCTCCGCCTTCGTCTCGCCCACGGCCAGGCCGCCGATGGCGTAGCCGGGCAGGTCGAGGCCCATCAGGAAGCGGGCGCTCGCCTCGCGCAGGTCGGGGAAGACGCCGCCCTGGACGATGCCGAAGAGGGCCTGGTCGGGCCGGGTCTTGGCCGCCAGGCAGCGCTCGGCCCAGGGATGGGTGCGGCCGAGCGACTGTTTAACATAATCGTATTCGTTGGGCGGCGGGCACTCGTCGAACATCATGATGATGTCCGCGCCGAGGTTCTCCTGGATGGCAATTGACTTCTCCGGCGTGAAGCGGTGGGTGGAGCCGTCGAGGTGGGACTTGAATGTGACGCCATCGGCGTCGATGCGGCGGGTGTCGCTGAGGCTGAAGACCTGGAAGCCGCCGCTGTCGGTCAGGATGGGGCCATCCCAGGCCATGAAGCGGTGCAGCCCGCCCAGGTCGCGGATGAGTTCGTCGCCGGGGCGCAGGTAGAGGTGGTAGGTGTTGGCCAGCACCAGCGTGGCCCCTAACTCGCGCAGGTCGCGCGGCGTCATGGCCTTGACCGTCGCCTGCGTGCCGACGGGGGCGAAGACGGGCGTTTCCAGGGGGCCGTGGGGAGTGGCGAAGCGGCCGAGGCGGGCGGGGCCGTCGGTGGCTTCAATGGTGAAGTCGAAAGGCATGAGTAGGGATTGTAGCCGTTACGAAGGATCTTGCCGATTCACCGGCGAATCCTCCAGTTAACGTAAGACGACAGGCCCATCAGGCAGGTAACTCCCAGCCAGAAAGGTGCGTATCTGATCAGTGGCGGTATCCAGATGATGAGGCCGGCAACAGCTAACAATGTCCCCAGCATGGCGAATAAGGCATAACCAAGTGGCGCACGAATATCGCTAACCTTTCCCTGAGCCGCGCGTATGGCGTGGCGCAGGCTGATCACCTGATTGACAACGATCATAGCGGCTGCGATCAGCCACAACAGCGTCGCGATCCCCTGGCGAAGGGCCAACTCACTCACGAACACTCTCCTGCTGCTCTGTTATGACGCTGAGGACAACCACAAGCGCGCAGTGATCCGACTGCCCGTCGATGCAGTTCACCGTGGCCGAAGTCGCCCGCAGGTGGGGCGAGTGGAAGACGTAGTCGATGCGCACCAGCGGGCCAGGGATGCGCACCCGGCCCAAGCGCAAGTTGTTGGGAAACGTCCGGCCCATCCCAATCCCGGCCTCGCGAAAGCTGTCTTGCAGGGACGTTGTCAGGGCCAAGTACGCGCGCGACTGATCGCTCATGTTGAAGTCGCCCAGAACAATCACCGGCTCCGTGACCGCGGCCACCTGTTGCCGCAGAGTCGCCACTTCCCGCTCAAGGCTGGTCTCGACCAGGCCGCGGGGCAGGTGGAGCGACGGCCACCAGAGTATGCCCGGCGTGAGGAGGTGGATGGCAAAGACGTGGAACTCAACGCCTTGCCGATCCACAACCGCGTGCAGGAAGGGCCGGCCGCCGGGGGAACTGAGCCATTGGTAGCTGAGGATGGGCAGTTTGCTGAGCAGCCCGGTCGTTCCGACGGACGGTTCGAGTATTTGATAGGGGTAAAGCGCCGCTAACTCAGACCCCAGGACAGCGGCCGAATCGGCGGTCATTTCCTGCACGGCAACGATGTCGGCTTGCGAGGCGGCAATGGTCTGGGCCAACGGCTGGGGCGGGGTGAGAGTCCATCCCAAATTGAAGGTCATCGTGGTGACGGTCGCGCCACTGGTTTTTGCGGGGAGGAGGGCCGCGACCGGCGGGAGCACCGGGTTGGCCGCCAGGAAGAGGGCCGCGAGTAGGGCCAGAGTTGCCAGCGCCGTGCGCGTGCGCAGCAGGAGCAGGCCGGCCGCCAACGGCAGAGCGGCCATAAACAAGTAGAGGTTAAACGTGCTGGCCAGAGCAACAAACGGCGAGGCCTGGCGCAGGAAGTGGTTGGCAATGAGCAAAGCGGCCAGGCCGAAGGCGTAGAGCAGCCCGGCGGCGTGGATGGCCGCGCGTAGACGATTGCGGTTGGCAGGCTTGATCATCTTGACCCTGTTGGGGATCGATTATAGTGGCGAGCACGCGCTTTGCCGATCAGATGAATGGCCCGTTGACCTGCTGAAGGTCACGCGCTGGGTGCTGCTGCCCGTGATCGGAACCTCCTCCTCATAGTCGGGGGAAGGGGGTGTAGGTGCGGCTGGTCTCCGTTCCGTTCGTCTTGTAGACGGCCAGAACGCGGTGGCCGGCGTCGTCGTATTTGGTTGCTCAGGTGCGGGTTGGTGATGGTTGAGCCGTGCGTGTTGTCAGTAGTGTGTCAGCGGAGAAGGTTCGTTGTACAGGTCAAGCTCTTGTCGCTGGCTTCGTACCGCCGGATGGCTTCCTCTTTAAACTCAACGGGTACTGCCGTCGTGTCTTGCTCATGGTCTTTCTCCCGTCTCAAGTATATAGTCTTCTTCTCGACTCTACTTTTCGGGGGAAAGTCCAGTGAAACGTAATCGCTGATGCGCACATGTCAGTATCTAGGGCGGAGTTGTGCAGTGGATGAGTGCAAGACCCTCCACGCTACCATATCCTATGGCTAAAACTTTCATATCAGCAGATAGAGCGTAGTCAATATTCCCATATACGTAATGGTCGAGAGCCTCACCTCCGGAGTTAGGGAAGACGGGCGCAAGCGCTGAAGTTTGAAGTTGCAGCACGACAAAACCGTCTAGCGTCTGAAACTTAACTGACCCCTCTTCGGCAACGACTAATAGAAAGGCATTGAGCGTTTCATCCCAGATAGCGGCCGTAAGGCCCTTAATCGGCTCGCCTGTCCATACTAATACGGGCGGTGTTACGGTAGCGTCGTATAAGAAAAACCGCTCGTCATCTGAATCGCTTGAATTGTGGGGCATCGGGACAGAGAGGATATGCTTTTGGGAGGGTGAAAATGTTAGATTGTACTGTCCGGGATTCAACGGAGCTAAGGCATTAGACTGGAGCGGATTCGTGTGGAGATTGATAGTAGGCGAGGGCTCCAATCCTATGCTCAGGAAGAAACGACCCACAGGCGTAGAGCTATACTCGGCCGTATAAAACGTGAGCCACAACTGAGAGTTATCATCCGCCCACACCCAACGCAGATCCCAGGGGATATTCATTGTGAGCTGTGTCACTATGTCAGCACTAACCAACCAAACGCCTTCGCCATCACCAGTCGTCGTCGTGACAAGTTGCCAATTACCGTCCGGCGACTCGTCCAATAGCTGCACACCTCTGCAATTTGGGCAAGGGTTGCGTAACAGGGATTCCGGCGGAGCGTTGACTGAGGTCATCTCTCCGGAAGCCAGGTCGATGACTGTTCTTTCGAAAATAACCGGCGGAATGTCAGGGCCAGTGGGGTTGTTCAAGAACGACCGTGGCCGCCAGCCCGCGACCTGAAGTGCACTCATACCCAGAAAATCGACATCCGTAATTTCAGTCATGCCAAGAAGATTTTGCAGATCAAAAACAGTAGCTTCTTCCGTGCAGATAGTAGGCTGGGTAATCGTAGGGAAAGTGGCCGGTGTGGGCGTTGCCGGCAGTTTCGTTGGGGTCACAGCAAGTGTTGTCACGATGTCGGGCGTAACACGGGGTCGAGGTCGATGGGTGTCTTCCGTGTAGTCTGTTGTACTGGATAGTGTTGAAATTCCAGGTATGGGTGATGGTATCGATTGGGTATCTGATGTCGCACTCATTCTAGTCGCCGCAGTTGACGCTGCCGGGTGTGTTGGCATTGGCAATAATTGCATCGCCGCCGTGGCTGTTGTAGGCTGGCCCGATGCTATAGAGTCGTGTTGGCTTGTGGAAGCAGTACAGCTTGTCAGCAAAATGAGGACAGCCAGTACCCAATAAACAATGCGATTCATGCACATTCTGCGGGACTCCTTTTCTTCTAGTGCAGTGCTATTCAGTCAAGCCGAATTTCCATCCCGGAGCCTTCCAATAACTTACTCCACTCTTATATAAGTAGGAGGAGATACTATACAGTGACTGATAAGGAGAATAATCCCAGGTGAAGCTCTGTAATATCGAAGGATCTGTGAAGAAGTAAGCTGGATTGAACGTCCGTTCTAGAGTTCGCAGTTCCATATGCACATGTGTGTTGTCTATTTGGAGCGTGCCATCAGGATTCCATTTGCGCAAGTCCACAAGCTCGCCAATTACATCTCCAGGATGCACGAGAGTGTCTTTTGCTACTGTTGACGTCACATGCCCAAAAACAGCAAACATTCCATTGCCCAGATCGATGACGACATTTGGCGAGGCATCTTCAGGGAATTGACCTATAACGACCGTCCCAGTGACATTTGCGTAGACTAGCATGCATTCTCTACAGTTCGGATCATAGCTTTTTCCGAAGTCTATAGCTCCATGAAGTCCCGTTGAACTAGGTTCATAGATCTTGCGGTGCTCAAATGCATATTTACTAGCCCCGAAGCCATTAACCCAACTGGGGTCTACTATAGGCAGGCCGCTAAATACGGGATCAATGGAAGGATGTACATCTCTAAGCTTTGGAATAGGGACAGGAGCTTCATAAGGTAGGAGATCATTTTGGCTCGCGCCTGCTTCTCTATGCCCTGTCGGGTCAATAAAGTTCAGTGGCGAGTTGCGGACATGTGGGACACACAACACCGCATTCCCCCAACAACCGGCGCGGGACGCCGCGCCGTTGCCGGCCGGGGCATCTTGCGGCATCCTTTGTCCGGCTGACCGGGCAGGGACGCCGCTCCGGGTGCGCGACGTCTGGGGTCGGTCGAGTATGCTTATGAGACGTGGGTTGGCTGGCCCTCAGCCACGCCCACAAGCTCGGTCGCGTGTGTGACCGCCCTGCTCGTGTTTGTCCGCCTGAGAAGACGACGACGGTCGTCAAGCTCGTAGGAATGTGTGAAGTCGCCACCCCGAACCGGCTGCCCCGGCCGGCTTGATGCGGTTCATCAAGTCTGTGGTAGGCACGTCGCCTGCCCATTTGTCGGAGGTGTCCCATGTCCGCTGCTCCTGTTCCCATCATCCGCTACATCGGCCTGGATGTCCACAAGCACTACCTGGTGGCCTACGGCGTCGACCGCGACCAGCACCCGGTCTACGGCCCGCGCCGGGTCGAGTACATTGACCTGGAGTCGTGGCTGGCCCGCGAGCTTCGCCCCAGCGACGCCGTGGCCCTGGAGATGACGACCAACACCTGGCAGATGGTCGACCTGCTGGCGCCGGTCGTCGGCGCGGTGACGGTCGTTCACCCGCCGGAGGTGAAGGCCATCGTCAAGGCGCGGGTGATGACCGACAAGAAGGCCGCCCGAATCCTGGCCCAACTGCTGGCCGCCGGCCTCCTGCCTCCGGTCTGGGTGCCGCCGCAAGGCGTGCGCGAGATTCGCTCGCTGGTCGCCGGCCGGCGGCGAACGGTCGCCCTGAGCACCGAGGCCAAGAACACGCTCCACGCCGTCCTCCACGCCCACCACCTGCTGCCGCCGGCCGAGGTCAAGGACATCTTCCACCCCAAGGCGCGGGCATGGTGGGACGCCTTGCCGCTCTCGCCGGTCGAGATGACGCGGGTTCAGGTGGCGCTGGAGACGCTCGACTTCGCCACCCGGCAGCGGGAACGGTACGAGGCGGTTCTGGCGCAACTGGCGGCGGGGGACGAGCGCGTGCCGCTCTTGGCCCAACTGCCGGGCATCGGCCTGGTGGCGGCCATGACCTTGCTGGGAGCCATCGGCGACATCACGCGCTTTCCGACGGCGACGCAGCTGGTCGGCTATGCCGGGCTGGGGGCACAAGTTCACGACAGCGGCCAGACGCGCTGGACGGGGCGCATCACCAAGGCCGGGCGGCGCGACATCCGGCGGGTGATGGTTGACGCTGCCTCCCACGCGGTGAAGATGAAGGGCCACTGGAAAGACGTGTACGAGCGCCTGAAGCCGCGTCTGGGCCGGCCCAAGGCGCTGGTGGCCGTGGCCCGCAAGCTGCTCATCGCCGTCTGGCACGTGCTGACCGGGGCCACCGCCGACCGGTTTGCTACGCCGGAGCAGGTGGCAGCGGCGTTCTATGCCCTGGCCTACAAGGTCGGCGTCCGGAACCTGCCCAACGGTGTCGGCGCGCGGCAGTTTGTCCGCGACCAACTCGACCGGCTCGGCCTGGGCGATGAGATTACCCACATCCCCTGGGGCAGCAAGCGGTTTAGGCTGCCGCCGTCCAGGGTGGGTGAAGCGGGCGACTAGATATTCGTTGCGGTTGTAAAGGTACAGCTCAAGTTAATAGCGCGAGCGCGAAAGTCAACCGAACCTCGGAGGTTATTGTTTGCCTTCAATTCCTATTCATCCAAATCATATTCATATAATAGAGTCTGGTTACACGAGTTATCCACCCCCTCTTCGCAATAGGCTAGTGCAATCTTGCTCTCGGAGAGCCATCCCGCGCCCTGATAGCGTTCTCGTGAACCGATCTGCTTCAGAGACCCATCTTGTGGGTTAAAAGTCCAGAGACCACAACGCCGTAATAAGCCAATACATGCATCCAACAACAGTTGCTGTCCGTTAGGAGACCATCTAAGCAGTCGGGGCTGAGAGAGACCATTAAGTACCGCTCTAGGCTTCTGTTCGATTTCATCCATCAGGTATACGCTGTAGATTGCATTTACCCTCGAGAGACCTTGTAAAGCCATCGCCGTAGTAGATGCTGTGAAAGCAATTGTTGTCCCATTGGGCGACCAACTCGGCGTGCGGGCGATCCCCACCGGTGGCGGACTCGGCTCGCATCGGCGCGTGCATGTCGTCTGTTTCAGAGCTTCGGCCAGAGACCACTTCGCTTCTCCTTCTCCAACCACAACCTGCATTGGCTCAGGCCCATCGGGCGATAGCCAATAAAGTGTGCTATCGAGCGTACCGACAGCCATCACCCCCCTGGACATATCCTGGTTCCAAGTAAAACTCTGCTGTAAACCTGGGTACAGAAATCCATCCATAACTGGCATGACGGTGTGCTGACTCAGGTCAAAGGCAACTAGTGTATGGTCTCCACGATCGGCAAGTGGTTCAGACAAAGAATCTACACAGAACTTGACAAGGCCGAGTCTGCCATCCGGTAATAGACCCGGTCGACTGTAGTGGGTTCCAGTTACACACGCGGCATCCTTCGGCAAGGCCAAAGGGTCAAGCTGCTGGTTATCTAGGACGTATAGGCCGCTCCGCTCAGCGTCCGAAGTATCACTCTCTTCTCCAGCTACCAACAACTTGCCGTCCGGCAGAACTTCCATCAGGAAGTATTCACCGTCCAGCGCTGCTATTTGCGACATGTTGCGCTGGTCTGCGTTGCTACTGCATCCTTGTGCCACCATTGCAAGCGCGAACATCACGACGGCTACGGATAGCCGAGCTATCTTGGAAGTCATGGCTGCACCTGCCAGATTGCGCTCGAATACCAGTAGACAGGCGATCTGCCATGAATCGGATCTAGACTTCTTGGATCGTTAAACCATTCTCCAACTCGATACGCTATGAACGGGTTAGCATCCACCGTTAATGCTGCTGCGGCAGCCCAAATACCTAACCCTCCATTGAAGGCAGCCCAGCGATATGCATCACCTGTCTTCAGAAAAAAGGTTTCGTAAGGATCAGGTGCTAGACCCAAGTCACCTGCGATTACTTCACCATGTTGGGTGGATGCCGCCTCAGCAGTGCCCCACATTTCGATAAGAGCATCGTCGTCTCCTGCAGGGTCTTTCGCCAGTTCGTCGAAGAAGATTTTCCAGGTCGCCTTACCCGGATTCTCTGATGTCGCATTACCAACGGCACCTTGGGCCCCCTCCATGTCACTTACGACGAATCCGTCCTGTATAGCCTGCAATATTGCTGCATCTACAATGGATAGCCATGAACCTGAATCAGCAAGCCCATTTTCGACAAAACCCTGAATGATTCCCTCAATGTTGTTGAACCAAGGCCCAATGTGGAACTGGTCCATGAAGTATTGTATCCAAAGAAGCCGATCAGCTATGGACATCGCATCGAAGTTCTCTAGCGTGCAGTCTAGATAGGCAATAGTTTCGCCTGACTCGTCAAACGGATTACTATTTGAGGGATCGCCATTGCAGTGACCGCTGGGATCGGTATACTTGGTAGGGTTGTTGTAGGAATAAGCATAGCGGTTGAAGCTCTGCGGCTCCCCCGCCTCCGGCACAATCGAATCCGGACTCACAAACCGCCCCACCTCCGGCAGATAATACCGCGCGTTCATGTAGATGAGGCCCAGGTTGTTCGCCCCCGTGTTGTTGTGCCGGTGGCCGGTGAAGCCGTGGTCGGTCATGCCGGGGTTGGTCGCCGGTGTGGTGGTGAACGCGCCAAAGGGGTCGTAGCGGGCGTCGCTGCCGCTGACGAAGTTGCCGTCCACGTCGCTCAGGGCCATGACGTTGCCCAGGTGGTCGGTCAGGGGGTAGTAGAGCTTGTTCGTCG
>JAIBAS010000194.1 GCA_019695075.1 Promineifilum sp.
AGTGACCCGCCGCCCGGCCCGGCCGACCTGCACCTCTTCGTCCACCTGGGCGACCCAGCGCAAGCCCCGCTGGCCCAGAGCGATGGGCCGGTGATGGGCGGCCAGTACCCGCCGCGCCTGTGGGCCACGGGCGAGGTCTTCGACGAGACGGCCGTGCTGGCGCTGCCGGCCGGCCTGCCGCCGGGCGACTACCCGGTGCAGATCGGCCTGTACGACTTCGCCAGCGGCGCGCGGCTGCCCGTCACGGTCGCCGGCCAGCGCTCGCCGTCGGACACCGTTCCCCTGGGCGTCCTGCGCGTGCGCTAGAAAACAAAAGCGGCCTGCCGAAGCAGACCGCCGCCACATGTTCGTTGAGACCGATTCTTAGTTAACGCTATAGGTCTCGACAACGCTGTTGGTGCTGCCGTGCTCGTTGGGAACGTAGGCATCGGCGGCATTGTCGTTGACCCACTCGTTGTTGTTGAGCAGGAAGCGGTACTGGTAGCGGCCGTTGGCCGGCACACGCAGCTTGGCCGCAAACGTGCCCTTGCTCTTCTTCATGGCCACCGGCTCCCAGCCGTTGGCTTCGCACACCAGCACGGCCTCTTTGGCCTCGCTCGGCAGCTCAAAGGTCACTTCGTATTCGTCCTTCGACTTGACGTACTTCTTCTTCAGCATGGTTCATTCTCCTTCAATCAGGTCTGTCCGCTCGCTATTGCATTTTGGTAAGGCAATTGGCGTTGGTGACAAATGTCGTTTGGAAACCGTAGCCCATTATGAAGGACGGCGCGGGGCATTGTCAACCACAGGGGTGTGAGCGGTGACGCGCAGGGCTGTTTTCTCAGCCTGTGCTCAGCAAATTAGCCGGGAAGGGAGCCAGATCGGCGATAGCAGCGGCTGTAGCGCAGCCTGTTAGGCTGCCTCTGCGTAGACGGACGTCGCGCGGTCACAGTCTGACAGGCTGTGCTACCGTGTAGGCGATTCGGCCGCGGGGGGCTATTCAGGGCGATAGAGCGACGGCGGCATCATGTCGTCGGGGTCCGCGTCGGCGGGCACGGGTGCGCAACGCACCTCTTTGACGTTGACCAGAGCCTCGGTCTGGTGGAGGATGCGCACCAGTTGCCGCGGGCTGACGACCTCCAGCACCATCTCGATGGTCAGCTCCCCCGGCCGGTTGTGGCGCGTGGTACAGATGTGGGCGATGTTGCTGTCCTTCTCGTGCATCAGGTGGGTGATCTCGTGCAGCAGGCCGGGCCGGTCGTAGACATCGACGTAGAGCAGCACCAGCCGCGCCTCGCGCTGCTGCGTGTTGCCCCAGCCGAGCTTCAGCAGGCTGTGGACGCCCTCCGGCCGGGCGCGCAGGGCGTTGAGCGTCTGGCAGCCCTCGCGGTGGACGGTGACGGCGCCATCCTTGCGTAGGTAGCCGACGATGGCGTCGCGTGGGCGCGGGTCGCAGGTGGCGCACAGGCGCAGGCGGTGGCCGTCGGCGTTGGTGATCAGGTAGGTCGAGCCGTCAGCGGCGGTCACGACGGTGTCGATGGGCAGGCAGCGGCCTTTCGACCACTGGTCGGACATGATGCGCGTCGAGAGCGTCGTCGGCAGCAGTTCGGCGCGGCCGAGGTTGTAGTACAGCTCCGTCGCGTCCTCATAGCTGAAGAAGGGGGCAATGCGGTCGTGGGGCAGGTCGGGCAGGCCCAGCATCTCCAGTTCGTGCTGCAATAGCACCTGGCCCTGGCGAATGGCCTCCCCTTCCGGCAAGCGACGGAACCAGCGCCGGGCGTGCATCCGGGCATAGGTCGTCGTGATGTAGCCCAGGTCTTCGTCCAGCCAGGCCCGCTGCGGCTGGGCGCGCATGCTCTTGACGACGCGCACCTGGTCGCCGTTCTTCAGCGGCCGGTTCAGCGGGTAGAGCAAGTCGTTGACAAAGACGGCATGACAGCGGTTGCCCAGTTCGGTGTGAATCTTGTAGGCGAAGTCGATCGGCGTGCTGCCCTCGGCCAGGTCTTTCGGCTCACCCTTGGGTGTGTAGACGCGAATCTGGTTGCCGAGGACATCCTCCAGGGCGCTCTGGACGCTCAACTCGACATTGTGCGGCTCGACGCTGATGCTGTCCTTGACGTTGGCGAAGAAGCTGCCCAGGTGCTCGGTCATGCCCTCGACGGAGAGGGCTGTGCCGGCATAGTACCAGCGGGCCAGCACGCCGATCTGCGCCCGGCGCTCCATATCGACCGTGCGCACGCGGATCTTGAGCGGCTGGCCGTTGTCGTCCACGACGGTGGTGTGCAGCGACTGGTAGAGGTTCTCGCGCTGGACGGAGATGTAGTCGTCGATGCGCCGCGGCACAGCCCGCCACAGGGTGTGCAGGTGGCCCAGGGCGGTGTAGCAGTCGATGGGGTCGTCCATCAGTACAGTCAGGCGCAGATTGCGATCTACGTCGCGGTAGCCCATGCCGTGCTTGACCAGGTCCTGGTAGACGGTGTAGATGTTCTCCGGCGACAGCTTGATCTCGCGCGCGGGCAGGCCGGCCTCGCGCAGCGTGGCCTCGATTTGGGCGCGAAGAATCTCGAAGCGCGGCTCCTGGTGGCGTCGTAGCCGTTCCAGTTCGGCGCGGATGGTCTCGTAGGCATGCGGCTCCAGCACGGCCAGCGAGCGGGCCTCCAGTTCGCTCTTGACCTCCCACATGCCCAACCGGTAGGCCAGCGGGGCGTAGACGGCCAGCGTCTCGGTGGCCTTGGCGCGCTGCTTGGCGAGCGACATACCGTGGATGGTGCGCATGTTGTGCAGCCGGTCGAAGAGCTTGATGATGACCGTACGCACGTCGGTGGTCATGGCCGCGAAGAGCTTTTGCAGCGTGGCCTGTTGCAACTCCTCGGTCGATAGCTTGCGCCCCTGGGCTACGCCGCGGGTGACTTCCTTCAACTTGGTGACGCCATCGACCAGCGCGGCCACCTCGCGGCCGAACAGCGCGGCAATTTGCTCGATGGGCACGGGGATGTCCTCGGCCACGTCGTGGAGCAGGGCGGCGACGACGGCCGGAGTGTCCAGCCGGTAGGTGGCCAGGTAGGTGGCCACTGTCACCGGGTGGGTAATAAAAAGCTCGCCGGTCTTACGGCGTTGGTCGCCATGTTCCCGACGAGCGAAATCGTACGCTTTCTGGACCTGAAGGCGGTCAGTCTCAGAAAGGTAGGTGTTAATCAACGCAAATAACTGCTCGGCGTCGGCCGTGATCGTGTCGCGTTCAATCATAGCGATGTTGACGTGCGCCGACTGCCCCGGTACTGCTCTGTCCGGTCAAGCGGCTACAGCGGCCCCGCGCGGCGAGCTATTCGCGGCCGGCGCGTTGTGGCCCCGCTTTCGATTCCGCCATTATAGCGCCAACGGGACGAAAAAACAGGGGCGCGACAAGCGAAAAGTCCCGGTTTAGTCTTTCTTGAAATCGATGAAGCGATAGCCGACGCCGCGCTCGGTCAGGATGTAGTGCGGGTTGGCCGGGTCTTCCTCGATCTTCTTGCGCAGATAGTTGATGTAGAGGCGGAGGTAGTGGGTTTCTTCGCGGTATTCGTAGCCCCAGACCTTAGCCAGCAGGGTGTCGTGGGGCACGACCCAACCGGCATTCTGGATGAGGTGGTTCAGCAAGCGGTACTCGGTCGGCCGCAGGTCGATGCGCTCGCCGTTAACGATGACCTGATGGCGGTTGAAGTCCACCGACAAACGGTCGTCGATGCGCAGGACGGTGCGCGGCGGCGGCGCGGGCCAGTGGGCGCGGCGCAGCACGGCCGCCACCCGGCTGGTCAACACGCGCGGGCTGAAGGGCTTGGTCACGTAATCGTCGGCCCCCAGGGCCAGGCCGCGGGTGATGTCCTCCTCTTCGTCGCGCACGGTCAGCAGGATGACGGGCACGGTCGAGATCTCGCGCAACAGCTTGAGCGTCTCGAAGCCGTCCATCTCCGGCATCATCACGTCCATGACCACCAGGTCGGGGTTGAACTGGCGAATCTGATCCAGGGCGTGGATGCCGTTCTCGGCCTCGATGACCTGATAGCCCTCCAGTTCCATGTTCATGCGGATGAAGCGGCGCATGCGTAGCTCGTCATCGACGATGAGGATGAGTTGCGGGCCGGTGGATTCCAGATTCTCAGGGACTTGCTCGACCATGGGACAGCCTCACTCGCGCACAAAGCCGATGGCCTTCTCGACCTCGGCCTGGGGCAGCAGTTGGACGGTGGCGATGCGGTGCCAGGCGATGAGCACCGTCTCGACGTTGGCCTCGAAAAGGGGCACGGCGCGGCCGTCGCGGCGGCGCGGGTTGTGGACGGTCAGGAAGTGGGCCGCGGCATCGGGCCGGCCGTCCAGTTCGCCCAAAATGGGGTCTTCTTCTAACATCTGAATGATGGCCGACAGTCTCATACGCTCTCGCTCTCCAGTTTAATCGCTTGTGGCCAGTTGTACCACCAGGTCGCCAAAGCGCACGGTGGCCTGCGGCGGCAGCTGATAGGCGTAGCCGGCCACCAGGCGGACGCCCTCCAGCCACGTGCCGTTGCTGCTGTGCTGGTCGATGAGCACAAAGCCGCCCTCGGCCCACTGGATGGTCGCGTGGCGGCGCGAGACGCCGCGCTCCAGGCCATCGAAGGGGGTCAGGTCGAGTTCGGGGCGGAAGTCGGCGTCGGGGTCGGCCCGGCCGATCTGGATGACGGCGGCGCGGATGGTCAGGTCGCGGTGGCGGTGGGGGACGGCGACGCGCAACTCCGGCTGGGCCTCGCCGGGCGGCGGGGGCAGCGTCTCTGG
>JAIBAS010000491.1 GCA_019695075.1 Promineifilum sp.
CCGCCGCACCAGGGCCAGGCCGTCGGCGAAGGTCAGCGCGCCGGCCGCGGCCAGGGCCGAGAATTCGCCCAGTGAGTGGCCGGCGACGTAGGCCGCATCCGCCTCGCCGCGCGCGGCAAGCACGGCCCAGGCGGCCAGGCTGGTGGTGAACAGCGCCGGCTGTTGGACGGCCGTGTCCGTCAGGGCCTCTTCCGGCCCCTCGAAGCACAGCCGCGACAGGGCCAAGCCAAGGCGAGCATCGGCCTCGTCGTAGAGGGCGCGGGCGACGGGTTCGCGCTCATAGAGATCGCGGCCCATGCCGACAAACTGGGAACCCTGGCCGGGGAAGAGGAAGGCGGTGGACATACAATAACGAAGGATGAAGGCGGAGGGCTGAAGGATGAACGCCGCGCTGGTGACATTCCTCCCTCATCCTTCATCCTTCATCCTTCATTCCTACTCCTCGCGTTCGGGCAGGATCTGCCGGCCGTTGTACTTGCCGCAGTTCGGGCAGACGTGATGCGCGCGCCGCATCTCGCCGCAGTCGGGGCAGGGGACGAGATGATAGAGGCTCAACGCATCGTGCGTGCGCCGCTTGTCACGACGCGCCTTCGACACTTTTCGCTTGGGAACAGCACCCATGATGTCACTTCCTTAAAGTATGCAGCTGCAAATTCGCGCGGGGCGATAGACGACATAAAACGAGCGGCCAACAGAGCCGCGAAGAGTGATTATAGCCGTTGGGGGCGGGATGTCAAGGCGTGAGCGCTTCTTCCAAACCGGGCGAAGGTGGTACAATTCGCCCTGAGTGCCGGATCGAGGACGATGGAGCACAGCGACACCTTTGGCAACTGGTTGCGGCAGCGCCGGCGTTTGCTGGGGATGACCCAGAGCGAACTGGCCGGCTGCGCCGGCTGCTCGGTAGTCACCATCCGCAAGTTCGAGGCCGATGAGCGCCGGCCGTCGCGCCAACTGGCCGAGTTGCTGGCCGGCTGCCTGCAAATCCCCGCCGAGGAGCGCGAGTGCTTCATCCGGGCGATAGTGCTCGGCAACGTGGCCAAGTTGAAGATGGTGCACGGCGAGCTGGCCGGGGCGCGGGCCGACCTGGACACGGTGCTGGAACTGGCCCGGCCGGGCGGCTACACGCGGCTGGAGATGACCGCCATCTTCAACGAGGGCCTGCTGCGGCTGCTGGAGGGAGATGCGCCGGCCGCGCCCTGACCACCGAGGCGGCCACGGCCCTGGCCCTGCGCGAGGGGGACGCGCTGGTCGAGCCGTAGCGTGCTCCTCGTGGCGCGATTCTCCCGGATCGCGTTCTTGCGTGGCGCGATTCTCCGAATCGCGTCTTATGCTGTTGCGGAACGCGATTCGGAGAATCGCGCCACGTTGGGGGCGTTCACGTTTGTTGCCCGCCCCATGCGTTGCTACAATTGCGCGATTGCCGAAGGGGCAATCGGGGCGTGGGCGTCATTCACGTTGGAGAAGCTATGTCGTTTACGAAGGCAACAGGGCGGACATTTGAGAATCAGGTGGCTGTGACCGGCTGGCGTAGCACGCTGCACACGGTCATGGTGCTGTTCAAGCTGCGCATCGTCTTCCTGCTGCTCATGGCGGCGACGGGCGGGGCCTTCCTGGCCGCCGGCGGCTGGCCGGGGTGGCGGGCGCTGCTGCTGGTCTGGGTCACGGGTGGCATGGCCGCCGCCGGCGCGTCGGCGCTGAACCAGTATTGGGAGCGCAACCGCGATGGTCTGATGGGCCGCACGCGCCACCGGCCGCTGGTCAACGGCGAGATCACCGATCCGCGCTGGGTGCCCATCGTCGGCGTGGCGCTGGTGCTCGTGCCCGTGCTGGCGATGTTGCCGTTCAACCGCCCCCTGTCTTTCTTCCTTCTCCTCGGCGCGTTCATCTACGTCGGCATCTACACCGTCTGGCTGAAGCCACGTACGCTGCTCAACATCGTCATCGGCGGGGCGGCCGGCAGCGCCGCCGTCCTCAGCGGCAGCGCCGCCGTGGGCGCGTGGAACGCCGTCGGCGCGCTGGCCCTGGCGGCCATCCTCTTCCTGTGGACGCCCTTCCACTTCTGGAGCCTGGCCATCCTCTACCGCGACGAATACAGCCGCGCCGACGTGCCCATGCTGCCGACGCAGACGACGCCCCACCGGGCGGCCTGGTGGGTCATGACCCACACCCTGCCGACGGGCATCCTCAGCCTGCTGCTGGTCGTCTTGCCGGGGCTGGGCTGGCTCTACTTCCTGCCCGTGCTGGCCATCACCATCGACTTGTTCTACCGCAACATCCAGCTCATCCGCGACCCCTCGCCGCTGCACGCGCGGAAGCTGTTCATGTCGTCCAACTATTACTTGCTGGTCTTGCTGCTGGCCATTTGCGTCGATTTGGCATTGCCGTGGTAGGCGCAGGTAGGGGATAGGGATTAGGGGCTAGGGGCTAGGGAAGAGCGCTCGGTCCTCATCATTAGAAAGGGGGATAGGGACTAGAGACTAGAGGAGAACACGCTTCCCTAGCCCCTAATCCCTATCCCCTATCCCCTACTTACAGATCGCGCGCGGCTTTGGCCAGCTTCTCGACGGCCTTTTCCAGGTCGCGCATGGCCGTGGCAATGGTGAAGCGGACGTGCCCTTCGCCGCTGCGGCCGAACGCGCCGCCGGGCACGGAGGCGATGCCCGCCTTGTCGATGAGCGCCTCGGCCAGCTCGGCGCTCGTGCGGCGGCTGTTGGGGAAGCGGGGGAACAGGTAGAACGCGCCCTCGATGTTGGCGCACTCCACGCCGTCAATGGCGTTCAGCGCCGGCACCATGAAGTCGCGCCGCCGCTGGTATTCGTCGCGCATGGCCCGCGTCGTGTCCTTCGGCCCCTTCAGCGCGGCCACGGCGGCGTGCATGGTGAAGTTGGCCGCCGAGGAAACGGTCTGGCTGTTCATCTGCGTGGCCAGCTTGGCGATGGGCGTCGGCGCGGCCAGCCAGCCGAGCCGCCAGCCGGTCATGGCATGGGACTTCGACAGGCCGTTGATGGTGATCGTCCGCTCGGCCATGCCCGGTTGTGCTCCCGGTGAGAGGTGCTTGCGCCCGTCGAAGATGACCGTCTCGTAAATCTCGTCGGAGATCACGTACAGATCGTTCTCCAGAGCGACTTCCACGATGGCGTCAATCTCTTCCTTGGTGATCACGCGGCCGGTGGGGTTGTTGGGCGAGTTGACCATCAGCGCCTTGGTACGCGGCGTCACCTTCGCCCGCAGCCGGTCGGCGGTGATGCGGAAGTTGTCCTCGCCGGGCAGCGTCACGGCCACGGGCGTGCCGCCGACCAGGGCGATCATCGGCGGGTAGGACACCCATACCGGCTCCAGGTAGAGCACTTCGTCGCCGGGGTTGAGGATGGCCGACAGGGCCAGGAACAGCGCCCACTTACCGCCGGGCGTCACGACGATGTCGCTGCCCGGCTTGACGGTGATGCCGTTGTCGGTAGCCATCTTCTCGGCGATGGCCTCCAGCAGCGGCGTAATGCCCTTCATCGGCGCGGGGTAATGGGTCGCGCCGTTCTCGATCGCCTGGAACGCGGCGGCGGTGATGTAATCGGGCGTGTCGAAATCGGGGTCGCCGCCGGCCAGGGCGACAACGTCTTGTCCGGCAGCTTTGAGGGCCTTGGCCCGATCGCTAACCGCCAGGGTCTCGGAGGGGGGGATGCTACTGACGACGCGGGATAGTTCTTTCATGGGGGCGGATTCTAACAGAATGAACAGTTTTGTCACTGTGCAAGGAGATGCGGTTTGTGGTCCGTATGATAGCAATGCTACCTAATAGATAGAGGAGACATCGATAGCTGTTTTCTCCATAATGCCTGAAGGTAATGCCGCCAACCGATCCTTTTTCCCAACTTGATCTGGCTTGGATTGGCGACGGTCTTGTTTGGTATGGCGCAATTTGTCGTTCATGGGATCATTATTAATCGGAAAATGCGATCCCTCTATCCGTTCGATCAAAGTGAAATGGAGCGTTTCCACGTACAGGAAAGAGTCGCCAAGCTATTAGCCAGGTAAATTTTTCAAGGTCTCTATGAGCCAACCCATCATCGAAACCAATGACCTGTCCGTCTACTATGGCCGGCAGCGCGGCATCCACGCGCTGAATATGACCGTCGAGCCGGGCGAGGTGTATGGCTTTCTCGGCCCCAACGGGGCCGGCAAAACCACCACCCTGCGCGTCCTGCTCGACATCATCCGGCCGACAGCCGGCCGCGCCGCCGTCTTCGGTCTGGACTGCCACCGCGACGGCGTGGCGATCCGGCGGCGCGTCGGCTATATCCCCGGCGAACTGATGCTCTACACGCAGTTGCGGGCCGAGGAGTACCTCGATATGGTCACTCGCGTCGGCGGCGGCCAGAGCGACCCGGACTACCGCCGCCGCCTCTGCGCGCTGCTCGACCTGGACCCGCGCCGCCCGATGCACACCTATTCGCGCGGCAACAAACAGAAGGTCGGCCTGGTGGCGGCCTTCATGCGCCGGCCGGACTTGCTCATTCTCGACGAGCCGACCAGCGGCCTCGACCCGCTCATCCAGCAGAATGTCCTCGACCTGGTGCGCGAGGCCCGCGCCGACGGCCGCACCGTCCTCTTTTCCTCCCACGTCCTGCCGGAGGTGCAGGCGGTCTGCGACCGCGTCGGCATCATCCGCGACGGGCAGATCGTGGCCACGGAGAAGGTTGAGCAACTCCTCAAGAGCCGGCTCCAGCGCCTGCACATCCGCTTTGCCCAGATGCCGCCGGCCGGCGCGCTCGATGGCGATGGCGTCACCGAGCTTGACCGGGTGGGCGACAGCGTCACCTTCGAGGTGCGCGCCAATCTGAACCGGCTGTTGGCCCAGGCGGTGGCCTATGACGTGCTGGAACTGGACAACGAACAGGTGACGCTGGAAGAGATCTTCATGACCTACTACAGCCGCAACGGAGGCGCGCGCCATGATTGACCTGCTACGACACGAGTTGCGCGTCCGGCGCGGAAGCTTCATCGGCTGGGCCTTGGGGCTGGCATTCTTCTGCTCCATCTACACCCTCATCTACCCCAACCTGCCGGCCGAAGTGCGCGAGATCGACCCGCGCGCCCTGGCCCTGCTCGAATCGATCGGCATCCAGACGTTCGCCACTTTCGAGGGCTTCATTCTGGGGACGCTGTTCAACTTCCTGCCCCTGTTGGTGGGGCTGTTTGGCGTGGTTGTCGGCGCGGGAGCGCTGGGCGGGGAGGAAGACGACGGCACGCTGGAGCTGCTGGCGGCGCTGCCCATCTCGCGGGTGCAGCTCGTTCTGGTCAAGACACTGGCGTTGGCTATCGGCGCGGCGCTGGTCATCCTGTTCGACGGCCTGGTTGCCGCCGGCGTCTTCAGCCTGTTGGGGCTGGACACGCCGGTGACGGCGCTGGATATGTTCCTGACCGTGCAAAGCATGTGGGTGATGGCCTTTGTCTTCCTGGCCATCGGCCTGTTCCTGGGCGCGTACCTGCCCAACCACGGCATGGCTCTGGGCGTGGCATTGGCGGCGCTGTTCACCAGCTTCTTCGGCGACAACCTGGCCGGCATGGCCCCCGTGCTGGAGCCGTTGCAGCCCTTTCTGCCGCACTACCACTACGAGAGCGTCATCCACATGCTGACCGGTGACGTGGCCTGGCGGGAAATTGGCATCCTCGTGGCCATTGGCGTGGGCTTTGTGTTCCTGGCCGTGCTCAGCTTCCGGCGGCGCAACCTGACCGTGGGGGCGTGGCCGTGGCAGCGGCCGCGGATGGCGGGATAGGGGTTAGGGGGTAGGGGCTAGAGAGCGATACAGGTTTGCCCGCCCGCGCTTGCCCGCCGCGACCAGCAAGCCCATCGCCCGCAGGGCATACGTCGCCTTGCCGGCCAGAGCGGGGGCGCAGGACAGGGCGGCAGCCAGGTCGGCGTTGCTGAACGGCTGGGGCAGGCCGGGCGGCAGCAGGGCCAGGTAGTCGGCCGGCCCGGCCAGCACGGCCGAACCCTCAACGCCCAGCAGCCGCCGGTCGATCAGGCTCCAGTGGCTGCGCCGCCAACTGCCCTGGCCGTCGTCGCGCCAGAGTTGTTCCTCGCGCACCAGCAACGCCTCGATAGTCAGGTTGGGGTGGGTGGCCAGGTCGGGGATGCGCACCAGCTCCTTGAAGATGTCGCGGACGGCGGCGCGCTTGGGCGACTTGCGGCGCGTCTGGCGGCCGTCGCGGGCCTCGCGGACGATCCAACGCTCGGCCGGTAGGGGATGAACCAGGCGGATGGGGTGGCCGTCATCGAGCAGGCGGCGCAATTTCGGCCGCAGGGCGTAGAGGTGGCGGGTCTGAATCTCGATCAACAGATCGCCGCGAACGATGTCGATGACGTAGCGGCCGAGCTTGACCTCGAACTGGTCGCCGGGCTGGGCCAGGTACTCCTTCAGCGCGGCGTGGAGGGAGCGCTCGGCCAGTTGGCCGATTGAGCGGGAAGGGCTGCCTTGGTCCAATTGACTCATTCTGCTTGCGTTCCCGCAGGCTCGGCCAGCCCAGGCTCCGGCAACCACAGCAGAACACCCTGCCAGATGCCCATCACCATAAGTAGCACCAAGACCGTGCCTTCCAGAGTGGGAAACTGATATACGAAGAGGGCCACCGCCCCGGCGACACCGTAGATTGCACTCAAAGCTCGGGGCAGCCGGCGTGAAGTCCAGCCCGCCGATCCGATCAACAGCAGCGCCCACCCCAGGAAATGGCAGGCCGCTCCGATCAGGCCCGTGATAAGGGTTGTCCATACGGTCAGAACCGCCGAGGATTCCTCCAGGCGCAGTTCGGGATGGATCATATGGTAGTGACGGTTCGCGGCCCGAATGCAGGCGACGACGACGAGCATACCGGCCGCAGCCAGAGCAATGAGAAAGGCCAGGGTCATGCGGCGCGGGGCGCGTTCGCCCATGCGCTCGCGGAGCGCGTAGACCGCCGCAACCAGACTGACCGCCCACACCGGGCCGTACAGAAAATCAGCCAGAGAGTAGGCAAATGACCCCATCATGTCGCGCAAGTTGCCGGCTAAGTAGATCAAATGCGCGACGGGAATGGACACGGCCATCAGGAAGGAAGCCAACCCACCGTATTTTTGCGGTGTCACCGCTGAACGCCTCATTCGTCACAAGTTTACCATCTTCTTCTCAACTCTCTTTTTCGACTGTAGAAGCTCTCTTGACAAATGTCAAGCCACCGTTTATTATATGACTAATCACATATGACTAGTCGTATATAGCTCTGATTCAAGCACCAGGATTCTGAAATGTCACTGAAACACGCCATTCTCGGCTTTCTCTCCTACAAGCCATTGTCCGGGTATGACCTGAAGAAGGCTTTCGACAATTCGGTGCGCCACTTCTGGCCGGCCGATCAAAGCCAAATCTACCGCACGCTGGCCCAGTTGACGGCCGAAGGGCTGGTCGAACGCGCCGCCGACGGCGAAGGGCCGCGCGATCGCCATCCATATCACATTACCGCCACGGGCCTGTCCGAGCTGCGGCAGTGGTTGGTGGCTTCTTCGCCGCCGCAGGATGACCGCAACCCATTCCTGATCAAGGTTTTCTTCGCCGCCACGCTCGGCGGCGGGGAGGCGCTGGCGCTCCTGGCCGAGCACCGCGCGGCCATCCGTGAACAGGCGAGCCTGTTCACCGGCCTTTACCAGCAGATGCTGACGCTGCGCGAGGCCGCGCCCAACCCGGAGGTCTTCTTTTTCAGCATGCTGACATTGGAATACGTGCTCTCGCTCGCGCCGGGCTATTTGCGTTGGTTGGATTCAGCCATCGATCGTCTCGAGCGAGGCGACTACACCCCCGCCGATCTGTCGGAGCACCTTGCCGGAGGCTTGAGATGATCATTCGCGTTGTTGTGTTCTACGTCCTGACCTTGCTGTTCACCGTCCTGCTGGCCGGCTTGCAACAGGTAACCGGCCTGGATACGATGCGCCTGACCTTGCCCCAATGGGGGCCGGGGCTGGCGGCGCTGGTGATGCTGGTGCTGTTCCGGCGCGACGGGTTTCGCCTGTCGCTTTCGGGCAAGGGTATTTCGCCGCTCCGGCTGCTGGCGGCGTTGCTGATTCCCGCGGGCGTGGGTCTGGTCGTCTACGCCATTGTGCGGCCCGGCCCGGACGTGGCCGCGCCATCCTGGCAGCTCATGCTGCCCGGAATGGCCATCGGCGCGTTGGGCGAGGAACTGGGCTGGCGCGGCTACCTGCACAAGCGGATCGATCCGGCGCTGCGCCCGCTGGTCTCAACGGCGCTCGTCGGCGTGCTATGGGCCTTTTTTCACATGGGTCTCTGGGCCAATGGCGTCGCCTACATGGCTCTGTTCATCGTGCTGGCCATTAGCTATTCCATCGTCCTGTACTGGCTTCTGGAAGGCACGCGCTTCAACGTCGGGCTGGCCGCGCTTTTCCACCTGGGGATCAACGTCGCCAACCTGCCGTTCCTGGGGATCATCAGTGGCGTTGGATTGCGGTTCATCCTCGTCAACGCCGTTGTCTGGGCGGCCCTGGCCGCCGTCGTAGTGTTCCGGCGGCGCGACCTGTTCTTGCAGCGCGGGCCGTTGGCCGCGGCGACAGCAAAGGTTGATGCCCGGTTGACCGGCGACGGGCCGCCGGCGGCGGGGTGAGGCTGAGCATCTGCCGACGGACGTGGTCGTGCAGTATAATAGGCCCATGTCATTCCAAGCCTACCTGGACAATATCGAAGCGAAGACGGGCAAGACGCCCAACGAGTTTATCGAACTGGCGAAGGCCAAGGGCTACGACCAGCCCGACGTCAAGGCCGGTGTCATTGTCGATTGGCTGAAGCAGGATTTTGGCCTGGGGCGCGGCCACGCCATGGCCCTTGTGTACGTCATCAAGAACGGGCCGGAGATCGGCGATAAGCACGTCGGCACAACGGGAACCCACCGCGACGAAGCGAACGTGCTGAAACTGGACGGCAAGGACAGCCAATCAGGCTAGGATGGGAACCATGACCAAACCCCGCATCTACACCATGAGTTTTGCCAGAGTCTACCCCGAGTACGTGGCCAAGGCGGAAAGGAAGGGGCGCACCCAGGCCGAAGTCGATGAGATCATTCTCTGGCTGACCGGCTACAGCCGCGCAGGGCTGGACGCCCAGTTGGAAAAGCAGACCGACATTGAAACCTTCATCGCCGAAGCGCCGCAACTCAACCCGTCGCGGGCGCTCATCAAGGGCGTGGTCTGCGGTGTGCGCGTGGAAGATATCGCCGAGCCAACGATGCGGGAGATTCGCTACCTCGATAAGCTCATCGACGAGTTGGCCAAGGGCAAGGCTATGGACAAAATTCTGCGACAGTAGCTTTCTGGCCACTACCGCGGTGGCTCGCCCGCCTACGGGCACGGGGCGGCCAGTTGTTCGGCCGTCGCCGGTTGAAAGACAAGCTCCATCGTCGGCTCGGCCACACCGGACTGGGAAATGTGCTGGCCGGTGGGGTCATAGCTGTAGCGGCCGTTCAGCGTCAGTGTCGGCCCCTCCTCGTCCCACTGCCCGCCATCGATGTAGGTGATCCACACCGGGTCCTCCAGGCTCTGGGCGAAGCCAAACGCCTCCACCGTCCCGCCGCGGTCCAGCGCGCCGGACACGCCCAGTTCCTCGACCACGCCGCCCACACACGAACGCCCCGTGCCCCGCAGATTCTCCCCGCTGGCGTGGGTGTCATCCTCGGAGCTATAGAAGTCCAGGCTCATCACCAGCCAGCCCGTCGCCCCCTCGGCCAGCGCGACCGGCGCGTACCAGTCACCCATCGGCGTCTCTCCGCCGAGGCTCCACGGCGTGTCAATCAAGCGGATGCCGCGGTCGATGACCAGCGCGGCCAGAAGGAGCGCCGCCAGGATAACTACATTGCGGATCAGGCGGCTCTTGCCACTGCCCGAAGTCGTCATGACGCTCTCCCGATGGGTGAATCGCTTTCTCCCAGCGCAAATACCCGCGCAAAGTAGCCCTCCACCAACTCGTCCAGTTCCGCGCGCACATCGTCCGACAGGTCAATGCCCGCCAGCCGTTGGGCCAGGCGCTGCTTAAAGTCCAGTTGCATGTGGCGGTAGATCTGGATGCGCTGCGCCTGGGGCGACCCGGCCCCGTGCATCGATTCGGTCAGATAGCCCACGGCATTGCGGCCGAGGGTCATGTTCTCCACCAGCCGCAGGATGCGCAGGCGGTGCTCCGTGGGCACGCCGGCGCGGCCGCGCAGGTACTTCTCCAGCAGCGGCCCCAGTTCCTCATCGCGGTAGTCGGCTTCCGAGGGCATGGTGACCATCAGCCCCCCGGCAATGTCTTGGGCCAGGCGGCTGATCTCATACGGGAAGCGGGTCACGTGGTGCTTGCACACGTTGCCCAGCATGTCGTCGCACAGGTATGCGCCGGAGGCCAACGGGATGCTCTGATGGGACGAGGCGATGCCCGTGGCGTAGATGGTCTCGTTCAGGTGGGTCATCTCCACCAGCTTGTCGCGGATGTGGGAGGCATTGGCTACGCCGTTGTAGTCGGCCGCCGTGGCCGCCGCGCCGATGAGCACATCGCCCACGCCGCTCTTGCAGACGTAGCTGCGGCGGTGGTAGCAGGTGAAGCGTTCGACCAGCATGGCGGCGAACTCGGTCTCGCCGTCCATGAAGATCAGCTCGTTGGGGATGAACACGTCATCGAAGATGACCAGCGCTTCCTGCCCGCCGTAGTTGGCGTTGCCCGCGTCCAGCGTGCCCGGTTCCATGCTGCGCGTGTCACACGATTGCCGCCCGTAGACGTAGGTGATGCCCGACGCGCTGACGGGAATGGCCCCGACGATGGCGTAATCGTGGTCGGCGGCCGACAGGCGCATCGTCGGCATGACGATCAGCCAGTGGGAGTTGATGCAGCCGGTCTGATGGGCCTTCGCGCCGCGAATGGTGACGCCCTCGGCCGTGCGGCGGCTGACGTGGACGTACAGGTCGGGGTCGGCCTGCTGGTGGGGGGCCAGGCTGCGGTCGCCCTTGACATCGGTCATGGCCCCGCCGATGACCACATTGTCGCGCTGCGCCTGGGTCAGAAAGGCCAGCAGACGCTGGTGATAGGGCGTGCCGTGGCGCTGGTCAATCTCATAGGTGGTCGAGTGCAGGGCGTTGAGCGCGTCCATGCCCACGCAGCGCTGGAAGCAGGTGCCGGTGAGCTGACCCAGCCGCCGTTGCATCTTGTTTTGCCGCACCAGGTCTTCGGCGCTGGCGGCGATGTGGAGAAAGCGGTTGACGCGCTCGCCGGTATAGGGCGAGACGGCCGAGGCCAGCTCCGGGTGCTGCAAGGCCAGGTCATAGGTCTCGGCCACGGCGTTGATCGACGGCCGGATGAGCGGGTGATCGACAGGCTCGTCGACCAGTTCGCCCAGGACGTATAGTCGCAGATTGCGCCCGCGCAGGCTTTCGATGTAGTCGGCGCCGCTGCGTATCGGCCGTTGCAAGGCCCCGTGCTCTTGCCGGGCCACAAGCCCATTGTGAAAGTCCATGATGCACTCCTGTGTCCGCCGGAGACGGAGTCGCTCAATTGGCCGCCGGGTCCGCGCGGGCAACGGTAGGGGCGGTATTGTAGCGTCGTGGGCCGGCGACGGCGAACGCGCATCTGAGGATGCGCACTCCGTAGGAGGCGGGCAACTTCCCAGGGGCTTATTTGAGAGAAGGAGTGCGGCGACCTATACTTCAAGCCGTAGCCGCCATTGCTGACGATGAGTATGGCGTTGATCTTGATGAGCAAATCCATAGCTGGCCCCAGGTGAACGGAGAAAACAAACGGATGTTGCTAAAGCAAGTGTTAGACGGCTGGCAAGGTTACCAGATCAGCCTGGTGCATGCCATCGCTCCGCTCTCGCCGGAGCAACTGCGTTGGCGGCCGGCGCCGGGCCTCAACTCGGTTGGCGAAGTGGCGCGTCATATCAGCCTCGGCCGCGTCGTGTGGTTCGCGCGGATGGACGCGCCCGGCGCGGCGGAAGTGGCCGCCCAGATCGACGTCTGGGAACAGGACAGCGACGGCAACCGCTACATCGTAGAGCAGGCGCTGGATATTGCCGGCGATGCGGCCGAGCTGGTGCGTTGGCTGGAAATGAGTTGGGCCATGATCGCCCAGACCTTGTCGGCGTGGGCTGTCGAAGATCTGCAAGTCGTCTACCGCCACACTTGGAACGGCGATACCTATGCCATCTCGCGCCAGTGGACGCTATGGCGCATCCTGTCTCACGACATCCACCACGGCGGCGAGCTGTCGCTGATGCTGGGTCAACAGGGAATCGAAGCGTTCGAACTGGGCGGTCTATTCGGGCACATCATCCTGCCGCCGCTGGCTGATTGACGTAGTGGGCGGGTCAGCCAGGCTGCGGCTGGGTCGCCCATAGAAATCTTACATCCTCGCCTCTCCAGCCGGGTAAGGCTGTACCGCGCACCCCTGCCTGCGAATGACAAACGATATTATAATCGGGGCTTGACTTGGAGTTAACTCCAGGGATTACACTGTAATTGAGATCGTCGGGAAGCCTGAGGATTAACAGATAACGACAAATTGGGGCTTGACTTAGAGCTAACTCCAAGTATTACAATCTTCTGTGGAGGTTGAGACATGAAGATTTCGCACGTGAGCGAACAGTGGGGCATACCGGTGGATACGCTGCGCTACTATGAGCGCATCGGCTTGCTGCCGGCCGTCAACCGCAGTGAAAGCGGCATCCGCGATTACAGCGAACTCGACCTGCGGCGGGTCGAGTTCATCAAGTGCATGCGCAATGCTGGGCTGCCCATCGAGGTGCTAAGCCGGTACATGGACCTGGTTCAGCAGGGCGATAGCACGATTGAAGCCCGCAAGGACATCCTGATCCGCCAACGAGGGCAGCTGGCCGCCCGAATGGCCGAAATGCAGAAAACGCTCGACCTGCTGAACCACAAGATCGAAGTGTATGAGCAGAAGATCTTGGAGAAGGAGCAGGTGATTCATCAACTTCAGATGGACGAGTGGGAAAATGAACACTACGCAATCTAACTTCCGCGGTGTCGCCTACCTTATCCTGGCCCTGTTCATCATGTCTTTGCAGGGCGTGGCCGTGAAATTCATCGGCGGCGACTACTCCATCATGGAGATCGTTCTGTTGCGCAGCGTTGTCGCCCTGCCCGCGGCCGTCGTCCTATACCGCCTTGAAGGGCAGCGCGGCCTGCCCACCACCAAGCGGCCCGGACTCGAATACCTGCGCGGCTTGTGCCTTTTCATCTCCTACACCACGGCCTTTATGGGCCTGGCGAGTTTGCCGCTGGGTGAGTACGAAGCCATCCGCTTTTCGGCCCCGCTGATGATCACCGTCCTGTCGGTGGTCATGCTGAGCGAGAAGGTGGGGTTCCATCGTTGGCTGGCGCTGGCCGTCGGCTTTGCCGGGGTGCTGTTCATGGTGCGCCCCGGTTCGGCCAGCTTCAACCTGGGGTCGGTCTTCGTCCTGGTCGCCATGCTGTTTTACGCGCTCAGTGTCATCCTGACGCGCAAACTTCAAGCCACCGATAGCAGCGCGACGATGGGCTACTACAGCACGATTCTTTACCTTGTCGCCGCACTGGTGCTGTCGCCGCTGGTGCTGCTGGTCGGCGAAATGCCGGACGCCCAGCCGGGCATCGCTTTCCTCTTCCGGGGCTGGGCCATGCCAACGCCGTTGGACGCGGCCATCATGGCCGGGCTGGGGCTGATCTGGGTCGCTGGGATGTATTTCGTCGCCCGCGCCTACAGCACGTCGCAGGCCTCGATGGTGGCTTCTTTTGAATATGTGTCCCTGCCAATCAGTGTGATGTGGGGCTTCCTCCTCTGGCATGAGATGCCGACCTGGACGACCTGGGCGGGGGCCTGCTTGACGCTGGCCGGTGGGCTGTACATTTTGTATCGCGAGCGGCAGCAGCGATCAAAGGTGATAGTGAAGCAGAGCTTTGTTCTGATGGAAAGCGAACAAGCTGTTTGAAATAGGAGAACGAGAGACATGGCACTACCAACACGCACCCTGGGTAAGAATGGTCTGGAAGTTTCGGCGCTGGGGCTGGGCTGCATGCGCATGAGCTTCGGCGACACACCCACCGACAAAGAGGAGATGATCACCTTTCTCCATCAGGCGGTGGAGCGGGGCGTCACCTTCTTCGACACGGCCGAGGTCTACGGCCCCTTCACCAACGAGGAACTGCTGGGCGAAGCGCTGGAACCGTTCAAGGGCCAGGTGATCATCGCCACCAAGTTCGGCTTCAAGCATGGCGAGAACGGGCCAAGCCCCCGTACTGGCGTAGACAGCCGCCCTGAGCAGATCCGGCGCGTGGCCGAGGCGTCGCTCCGGCGGCTGCGCGTCGAGGCCATTGACCTCTTCTACCAGCACCGGCCCGATCCCGACGTACCCATGGAGGACGTGGCCGGCGCGGTGAAGCAGTTGATTGAAGAAGGCAAGGTCAGGCACTTCGGGCTGTCTGAATCCAACGCCGACCAGATTCGCCGCGCCCACGCGGTGCAGCCGGTGACGGCGCTGCAAAGCGAGTACTCGATCTGGTGGACGGAGATCGAACCCGAAATCCTGCCCACGCTGGAGGAACTGGACATCGGCCTGGTGCCCTATAGCCCGCTCGGCCGCGGCTACCTGACCGGCAAGGTGGACGAGAGCACCACGTTCGACAGCACCGACATTCGCAGCCGCAACCCCCGCTTCACCCAGGAGGCGATCAGGGCCAACCGGGCCGTGGTCGAGTTGCTGGAGCGGATCGGCGCGCAGCATAACGCCACGCCGGCCCAGATCGCTCTGGCCTGGCTGCTGGCCCAGAAGCCGTGGATTGCGCCCATTCCGGGAACCCGCAGCCTGCGCCGGCTGGATGAGAACCTCGGCGCGCTGGATGTTCAATTGACCGCCGCTGATCTCAGCGACATCAAAGAGGTTATGTCCCACATCACTGTCGTCGGCCATCGTTATTAGGAAGGTGCGAAAATGGAAATCAAGAGGAATGGTTCACAACCCTCCGGCAAGGGGGCGGCGGAGTGGTTTACCGGCGCGGTACGCATCGACCCCTTCCATAATGCGCCGTCGCCGGCGCGGGTGGGCTGCGCCGCGGTGACGTTCGAGCCGGGCGCGCGGACGGCGTGGCACAGCCACCCGTTGGGCCAGACGCTGGTGGTGATCGCCGGCTGCGGCCGGGCGCAGCGCTGGGGCGGGCCGCTGGAGGAGATCAAGCCGGGCGATGTGGTCTGGATTGCTCCGGGCGAGAAGCACTGGCACGGGGCCGCGCCAACGACGGGCATGACCCACATCGCCATTCAGGAGTACCTGGACGGCGGGGCCGCGCAGTGGATGGAACACGTCAGCGACGAGCAGTACCTTGGCCAGGGGGACTAGGGGTTAGGTGCTAGGGATTAGGGAAGAACGCTCTTCCCTAGTCCCTGGCACCTAGCCCCTACTCCGCCATAGGGCTAGTCAACGACGGCCCCTGAACGGGCCTTCAGAGGGGCACGCGCGTTGTCTGAGCCGGCCTCGGCCGGCGTCGTTGCGTAGCCCGGTTGCCTTTAGGCCCGGGCGGCCTGGTCGAACAGATCGTTTCACTACTTTGCATACACGCTAGGCAGGAACCGAACGCTATGACCGTAGCTTCTAGCCAGACCCCGACAGTTGCTGTCGCGACAGCAACTGTCGCGACAACCTCCGGCCGCGTGGCCGGCGCGATGGATGCCCGGTCGGGCGTCTACGCCTTCAAGGGCGTGCCCTTTGCCGCGCCGCCGGTCGGCGAGAGCCGCTGGCAGCCGCCGCAACCGCCGCGGCCGTGGTCGGGCGTGCGCCCGGCCGATCGCTTTGGCCCGCGGCCGATGCAACTGCCCGTCTTCGGCGACATGAACTTCCGTTGCGACGAGATGAGCGAAGACTGCCTCACTCTCAACGTCTGGACGCCCGACCCGTCTGCGGCGGCGCGGCTGCCCGTGCTGGTCTACTTCTACGGCGGCGGCTTCATCGCCGGGAACGGTTGCGAGCCGCGCTACGACGGCGGCCGGCTGGCCGGGCGGGGGCTGGTGGTCGTGACGGCCAACTACCGGCTGAACGTGTT
>JAIBAS010000050.1 GCA_019695075.1 Promineifilum sp.
TGCCGCCGAGCCGGTGCCGTTGATCCCCAAGCCCCTCATCAACGGCCACGACATCATGGCTCTCGGCGTGCCACCGGGGAAGAAGGTCGGCGAGATGCTGACAAACGTGCAGAACCTCCAGTTGGAGGGCAAGCTCAACAACCGCGAGGAGGCTCTCGCGGCCGTCAAAGAGTGGATCGCCGCGGGCTGATCACTCAGGCTTTCGCCCAAGCGGCCACGTCTTTGGCGAAGTAGGTGAGAATCATGTCCGCACCGGCGCGGCGGATGCCCGTCAGTGTCTCGATGACGATCTTCTTCTCATCAAGCCAACCGGAGGCTGCCGTCGCTTTGATCATGAGATACTCGCCGCTGACTTGGTAGGCGGCGATGGGCAACGTCGTCATCTGGCGAAGCCGATGGATGATGTCCAAGTAGGCACCTGCCGGTTTGACCATCATCATGTCGGCACCTTCCGCCTCGTCCAACGCAGCTTCGCGCTCCGCTTCACGGGCATTGGCATAGTCCATCTGATAGGTCTTTTTGTCCCCCGCCCGAGGGGCTGAGTCCAAAGCGCCGCGGAACGGGCCATAGAACGCGGAGGCATACTTCGCCGTGTAAGAGAGAATCGAGACGTGCTGGAAGCCGTTGGCATCCAAGGCGGCACGCAAAGCTGCCACCCTCCCATCCATCATGTCACTGGGAGAAACAATGTCCGCACCGGCGCGCGCGTGGCCGTCAACGATCTCAACCCTGACCGCATCGCCCGGCTGACGGCCGAATTGCGCGCCGGCGGCGGCCAGGCCCTCGACATCGCCGCCGACACGGCCAGCAAGTTCCAATGCGTCACCCTCATCGAGACAACCCGCGCCGAGTGGGAGCGCGTCGATATCCTCGTCAACGCCACCTCCGTCCGCCCGGCGGCGGCGGTGCTGAAGATGGACGAGTGGGAGTGGGCGCGCTGCCACGACGTGAACCTGAAAGCAGCCTTCTTCATGTGCCAACTCGTCGGCCGGGTCATGGACGACCAGAACCGAGCCGCGCCCGATGCCCGCGGCGGGCTGATCGTCAACGTCGCCTGGCCCGCGCCGGACGAGGACGGCCGCGCCGCCTATGCCGCCGGGCAGGCCGGGCTGGTGGCCTTTGGCCGCGTCTGCGCGCGGGAGTTCGCGCCGCTGGGCGTGCGCGTCGAGACGGTCATGGCCGACCCCGCCGCGCCCGAAGCCGTCGCCGGGCAAGTGCTGGAGCTATTCTAGGCAATAAGACCTCGCGCCAAGCCGCTCACGCAAAGGACGCCAAGGAAGCAAAGAGCGCTAAGTAAGAAAGCTGCTTCTTTGCGCCTTTGCTTCTTCGCTTCTTTGCGCCTTTGCTTACTTTGCGGCTTGGCGTGAGCTCTTATTCGTCATCCCTGTTCGATTTGTGGGCTATAATGGGTCTATGTCCTTTCGTCAGATGCTGCCCTTCCTGTTCCTGAATATCGTCGTCTCCGCCGTCGTCGTGTTGAGCATCCTCTTCTGGTGGGACAATCGCAACGGCGAGGCCGCCCTGGCTGAGGCGACCGCGGCGGCGACACTGCCGCCGGGCGTGCTGGCCACGCCCAACATCGCCGCGCCGCCGTCGGGCACCGTGCCGGCCGAGGCCGCCGCCAACACGGCCGCGACCGGCGACGACGCCCCCGTCGTCCACACCGTGCAGGCCGGCGACACGCTCAACCGCATCAGCCAGCAATACGACGTCAGCGTGGACGACATCATGGCCGCCAACGGCCTGACCGACCCCAACATCATTTCCGTCGGGCAGCAACTGATCATCCCCGTGGGCGGACTGCCGACCCCAACCGTCCCGCCACCGACGGAGATCGCCGCCCTGCCCTCGCCCATTCCCACCGAGGCGGTCGTCACCGGCCAGGGCGAGATCGCCATCGCCGGCATCAACACGCCCGGCGTGCTGGCCACCGAGGCTGTGCAAATCGTCAACAACGGCGCGGAGTTGCAATCGCTGCAAGGCTGGAAGGTGCGCGACGAGGACGGCAACGTCTACACCTTCGGCGACGTGGGCATCTTCGGCGAGGGCGCGGGCATCCTGTTGCACAGCGGCGCGGGCACCGATAGCCCGCTGGAGTTGTTCTGGGGGCTGACCGAGCCGGCCTGGCGCAGCGGCGAGACGTTGACGCTCTGGGACGCGGCCGACCAGGTCGTCGGTACGTTTGTCATTCCCTGACGAGGAGGTGGATGAGCGATGCGTGGTCTGGTCGATCGCAAGGGCGAACAGTTCGCCTACCTCATTGGCAATGTCCTCTACACGATGGACGACGAGCCGAGCGGCCGGCTGGAAGGCGAGACTATCGTCGATCTGGCCGGCAAGCCGGTCTGGCGCGTCGTCGGCGACGGCGTCTATGCCATTCGCGGCCTGGAGACCATCGGCTACCTGACCGAAGAGCGGCGCGAAGACGAGCACCGGGGTTAACATGCGACTGGGCGCCCACATCAGCACGGCCGGCGGGGCCTATCGTTCCTTCGAGCGCGCGCGCGAGGCCACGTGCGAGTCGCTGCTCATCTTCACCAAGAGCAATCGCCAATGGGCGGCCAAGGCGCTGACCGACGACGACATCAGCCGCTATCGCGCCGCCGCCACAGAGTACGCCGACCTCTTCCCGACGTGCGTCCACGCCAGCTACCTGATCAACGTCGCCTCGCCCGACCCGGCACTATGGGAGCGGTCGTGTGTGGCGCTACGGGATGAGGTCGAGCGGGCGGCGGCGCTGGGGATCGAGCTGATCACCTTCCACCCCGGCTCCTACATGGACAGCGACGCCGAGGCCGGGCTGGACGCCATCGCCCGCGCGCTGCGCCGCCTGCTGGCGGAGACGGCCGAGAGCGCGCCCAGGACGATCATCTGCCTGGAGACGATGGCCGGCCAGGGGACGAACCTTGGCGGGCGCTTCGAGCACCTGGCGGCGATCATCGAGCGGGCCGGCGGCAGCGCGCGGCTGGGCGTCTGCTTCGATACTTGCCACGTCTTCGCCGCCGGCTACGACATTCGCATGCCGGCGGCCTACGCGGCCACGCTGGCCGAGTTCGACCGCGTCGTAGGTCTGGGGCGCATCCGCTGCTTCCACTTCAACGACAGCAAGCACGGCCTGGGCGAGGGCAAGGATCGTCACGAGCACATCGGCCGCGGCCAGATCGGCCTGGCCGGCTTCGCCAACTTCGTCAACGACCCGCGCTGGGCCGGCCATTGCGCCCACCTGGAGACGCCGCCGACCGAGGACGCCGACGACGGCACGGTGACGGACATGAACCAGGTCAATCTGGCCGCGCTGCGCGCCCTGCGCGCGTCGTCCACGGAGTAGCGCCCGCCCGCGCGGCCACAACCCACAATGCCGGATCAGCATCCGGCGACCATTTGGAGCGCCTATGTTTATCGTCGATGCCCATCTCGATATCGCCTACAACGCCCTGAACAAGGGGCGCGACCCGCGGCGCAAGCTGACGGAGATTCGCGCCGCCGAAGCGCCCGCCTACGCCCGCGGCATCCCCACGGTCAGCTTCTCGGCCATGCGCCGTGGCGGCGTGGGCCTGGCCTTTGCCACGCTCTTCAACTCGCCGCGAGACAACCCCTTCCCCGACGGCAGCGAGGAGGATGAATGCTACAGCACGGCCGAGGAGGCCCACCGCCTGGGCATGAAGCAGGTTGACTTCTACCGGCGGCTGGTGGATGAGGACGAGACGCTGCGGCTGGTGACCGACCGGGCGACGCTGGACGAGGTCGTCGCCAGCCACGCGGCCAGCGGCGAGGACGCCCGGCCGCTACTGGGCCTGCTGCTGCTCATGGAAGGGGCCGACCACATCCGCGTGCCGGAGGAGACAGAGCTATGGCGCGACGCCGGCGTGCGCGTCATCGGCCCGGCATGGGACGACACGCGCTATTGCGACGGGGCCTGGCGCGGCAGCAAGACCGGCCTCTCGGCCGCCGGCCGCCGCCTGCTGGAGGTCATGGCCGACCTGGGGCTGATCCTCGACCTGACCCACATGAGCGAGATCGCCGCCCTCCAGTCCCTCGACGCCTACGCCGGGCCGGTCGTGGCCACCCACGCCAACGCCCGCGCCCTCGTGCCCACCGAGCGGCAACTGGGCGACAAGCAAATCCGCCTCATCGGCGAGCGCGACGGGATGATCGGCTGCGTGCTGTTCAACGCCTTCCTACGCGCCGGCTACCGCAAGGGCGACAACAAGGCCACAGTGACGCTCGACCACGTCGTCGCCCACATCGACCACGTCTGCCAGCTCATCGGCGACGCGCGCCACGCGGGCATCGGCAGCGACCTCGACGGCGGCTTCGGCGCGGCCGACATCCCCACGCCGCTGGACAGCATCGCCGACCTGCGCCTCATCGGCGAGGCGCTGGGCGAAAAGGGCTACAGCCCGGACGACGTGGCCGGCATCATGGGCGGCAACTGGGTGGCGCTGCTGCGGCGGACGCTGGCCTAGCCCGCGCCGAACGTCGGTAAGCCCAAATCGATCATCGGCTGCCCCGCCAGGAGAGCGTCGAGCGCGGCCCGCGTCGCCGCGCGGTCGTCCCACGGGTATTCGACCGCGCCGAAGGCCATCGACTGCTCGTGCCCCTTGCCGCAGACCAGGACGACATCCCCCGGCCGCGCCAGCGCCAGGGCGAAGTGGATCGCCTGGCCGCGGTCGGGCACGCGCCAGAACGTCTGCCCCTCCACGCCGCCGGCGGCCCGCGCGGCCTCAGCCATCGTCGCCAGGATGGCGTCGAG
>JAIBAS010000481.1 GCA_019695075.1 Promineifilum sp.
CCACCAGCGCCGCCGTCGCCGCCGGTTCCACGCCGCTGCCGTCCCAGATGGCCAGGTCGCGGAACGAGGCCAGGTTGGCGGCGATGTTGCCGCCCGGCGTTTGCAGCCCGCTCTTGACGGAGATGGCATAGTTGTTGTCCTCGACCACGAACAGCAGCGGCAGGCGCAGCGTCGTGGCCATCGTCAGGGCCGACCAGAAGCCGTTGCTGGCCACAGAGCCCTCGCCGCCGAAGACGACGGCGATACTGTCGGCTATGCTCGCCTCGCCCAGTTGGTCGCGCCGGTAGCGCAGGGCCTGCGCCCAGCCGGCCGCCGGCGTGAACTGCGAGCCGACGTCGGCGGCCATTGGCAGCACCAGCGCCCGGCCGCGGCGGGGCAGATTGAAGACCACGCCAACGTCGCGGCCGTCGCTCATGCCGCCGGCGCGGGCCATGTCGGCGGCCAGCGCCTCCGTCAGCGTCAGCCCGCTGGCGAGCATGAACGGCCGGGAGCGGTAGTAGACCGCGGCGGCGTCGAAGGGGCGATCCAGCAGTTGGGCGAGGAGCAACTGCCCTAGCTCGTGGCCGCGGGCGGAGAACTGGTAGGTCACCAGGCCGGCCGGCGTCAACTCGCCCTCCTCTAACTCGTCCATCAGACGCGAGGCCAGCGCCAGCCGGGCAACTTCGTGCCAGTCGAAGGGAAAAGAGGTCAGTTCGCTCACGCTGTGCTCCTGTGGTCGTCCGGCAGCCGTCGCCGCGGGTCGATGTTGCAACCCGGGGGGTTGTAACCCGGGGCGCGCGTTTTGCCAAGACGGGCGGAGGTTGCTTTTTGCAATGGCAGGGCTATTCTCCTGGTTGTGGGCGGCTGGTGTTGTTCTGGATTGGTCGTTCACAGTCATCGTGTTGGCTCGCGGCGGGTGTGTGGAGAATCACTATGCGCAACTATTCGAGCGCTTCGCGGTTCGTCAGTCGTTGGCGTCTGCCCCTGTTCTTCGTCGCTGTGCTCGTCTGTCTAGCCGTATGGAGCGCCCTGACGGCTCCCACGGCCAATGGCCAGAGTGAACCGGCCCAACCCAACGCGCCGACCATCGTCGGCGGACGCGAGGCCGACCCCGGCGAATGGCCGTGGCAGGTCGCGCTCATCCATGCCGGCGGCGACCCATACGATGACCAGTACTGCGGCGGCACGCTGATCAACCCGCTCTGGGTCGTCACCGCCGCCCATTGCGCCCAGGGCAAGAACGCCAACCAGATCCAGGTGCTGGCCGGCATCCACAACCTGAGGACGCCCGACCGCGGCTTCCTGCGGCTGGATGTCGCGCGCATCATCCTGCACCCGGATTACGGCCAGGCGACGCAGTACGACAGCGACATCGCCCTGCTGGAACTCAGCGCGCCGGCGACCTTCCGGCCGATGACTTCCACCCAACTACCCATCGATGGCGTCATCACGGTGGCGGCCGACATCGGCCCACTGACCGGCGCCGAGGCCACCGTCACCGGCTGGGGCAATACTTCCTCTTCTGACATCGACTATCCAGACACCTTGCAAGAGGTCGAGGTGCCGATCCTTGCCAACGCCGATTGCAGCCGGGCCTATCCGGACGGCATCACCGGCAATATGGTCTGCGCCGGCGTGCCACAGGGCGGCCGCGACTCGTGCCAGGGGGACAGCGGCGGGCCGCTGGTCATCTTCAACGATCAGACTTCCCGCTGGGAACTGGCCGGCATCGTCAGTTGGGGCTATGGCTGCGCCCTGCCCGGCCTGCCCGGCGTCTATACGCGAGTGTCGTCCTTTACCGAATGGATTACTCAAGAGAGCGGCGTCGGTTATCCGAACTTCCGCCTGGCCGTCGCCCCGGCCGAGGCCGACGTCTGCGCCGGCACAACGGTGCGAACAACGGTCAGTATCGCCAGCCTGGCCGGGTTTGATCAGCCAGTCGAGCTGTCGCTGGTCGGGCTACCGCCGGGCGGCAGCGCCTCCTTCCAGCCGCCGGTCATCAGCCCATCAACGACCAGCGTCCTGAGCATCGACACCACCAGCCTGCCCAGCGGCCACTATGAGCTACTGGTGCGCGGAACGGCCGGCGCGATCACCCACGGGGCCGCGCTGACGCTGGAGGTGACCGCCGCCGCGCCACAGACGCCGCAACTGCTGGCCCCGGCGGCGAACGTCGTCGGCTACACCGTCGCGCCGCGCTTCGCCTGGACAGCCGTCAGCGCCGCCCGGCAGTACCGCTTGCAGGTGGCCGACGGACCGTCGTTCCAGCACATCGTCCGCGAGGAACTGGTTGACGGGACTGCCGCCGCGCCGGCCGACTGGCTGGAACCCGATACACCCTACTACTGGCGCGTCGCCGCGACCAACGCTTGCGGCCCCGGCGCTTTCTCGCCCATCTGGCGGCTGACTACCGGCCGCGCCACTTGCCGCACGCCCAACCTGGCCATCCCCGAGGGCCTGGAAGGCGGCATCGCCGATACCATCACCATCACGACGGCCGGCACGCTGTCTGATTTGGATGTGTGGCTGAAGATCGCCCACGAAGACCCCAGCGACTTGCGCGCCTGGCTGACCTACGCGCCGACCAATGAGAAGGTCGCCCTTTTCGACCATCCGGGCGACGCATGCAGCAGCGTCAACGATATCAACGCCCTCTTCGACGATGACGCGGACATACCCGTTGGCGAGGCGTGCAGCTCGACGCCGCCGGCCATTGGCGGACGCCTCAGCCCCGCGGAGCCATTGGCCGCGTTCGACAGCAGGCCGCTGGCCGGCGCGTGGCGCTTGTCGGTCGAGGACCTGTTCTATCTGCGCGCCGGACGCCTACAGGCGTGGTGCTTGTTGCCGTCGCTGGCAATGGACATGTGCGACCGGGTGACCGATGTATCACAGGCGGAATGCGCCGCGCTCGACGCGCTATTCACGGCCACCGATGGTTGGAACTGGGCCAAGCGTGCCGGCTGGCTGGACGGAACAAAGGCGTGCCAGTGGCAAGGCGTCAGTTGTGCCGGCGGGCACGTCACGGCCCTGCGCCTGCCGGACAACGGTCTGACCGGGCCGTTGCCGGCGGCCGTCGGCGCGCTGTCGGAATTGCAGGCGCTCGACCTGTCCGGCAACGCGGAACTGGCCGGGCCGCTGCCGGCCGCGCTGACGGCGCTGTCGCTCGGCCAGTTCTACTTCAACGGCACGGCCCTCTGCGCGCCGCCCGGCGGCGACTTCACCGGCTGGCTCAACGACATCGACGACCTGCGCGTGTCCGGCAACACCTGCGCGCAATCATTTCTGCCTCTGCTGCAGCGCTGATAGTTGGCCCCGCCCCAACGCGGTTGCGACGGCCAGACGACGGGCCAGCGCTCAAGGCATCCGGGTAGCGGTACGACCGCCATAACGCGCACAAGAATTGTATCCCCAGAGCTAGGCAAAATTGCTCTCCAAACTGTCATCTAGGTGACATGCAATCCGGTCGATACTATGCTATAGTTGCCACACAATGGGATCATGCCGGTACGAGCAGGCCCTTTCATCGCCCTCCTCCCCGCGATGTCCGTACTGGCCGGTGTCCCAACGGCCTGATAATAGCTTGTGGCGTCGCTAGAGACGCCTTTTGCCCTTGACCAAACCGTATCGAGTGGGTCAATGGGTGTTCAGCACCCGTGTGATCGGCAGTCGCGTTCCTACAGCTCTGTCAAGTGGAGTAACTGATGGGCACTTACTTTGTGAGTGGTAGCGGTGCGTTCGTGCGTGGGCCACGCCTGGCCCGGTTCGTCCGGGCTTTGGCCGTTGTGGGACTCTTGTTGGGTGCGGGTTTGTTGCTGCGGCCGCCGTCCGCCTCGGCCCTGCCGGTAACCATTGTTGTCGACCGTACCGACGACACCCCGGCCGCCGCGGCGCGGGTCTGTAGCGGCGCGGCCAACGACTGCTCCCTGCGCGGGGCCATCATGAAGGCCAACGCCGACCCGGCCAATACCTATAACATCACCTTTGCGCCCGGCGCGAACACTTATCAACTCGATGAGGTTGACGAGTCCTCAGACAACGAGATGCTGTTCGATCTGGACATCCTCGTCAGCCTGAACATCACCGGCAATGGCGCGGGCCTGACAGAAATCTATCCCTCGTTCGGCAATTTCCGCGTCTTCGACGTTGCCCCCGGGGCCGAAGTCACCATCTCGTCGCTCTTTATCTCGGACGGCAGCGACCAGGGTGGGGCCGGCGGCGGGGCGATTCGCAACCAGGGCATCCTGGTGGTGAGCGACGTCATCTTTGCGGATAACCACTCCGAACTAGCCGGCGGCGCGATCGCTAACTATGGCCCTACCCTGCCGGACGGCCGCCCGTCGCTGACCGTCGCCGATAGTGAGTTCGGCAACAACCGCAGCGAGGACGCCAACTCCGGAACCAATACGGATAATGAGTGTGGCGGGGCTATCTACACCGAAGGCAACACTTCGGTGCGGGTCACTCGCAGCGACTTCACGGGCAATTCAGGCGAGTGGGGCGGCGGCGCGATTTGCCAGTTTGGCGGCCAACTGGCGGTCACCGATAGCGTCTTCACCAACAACCTCACCGACACCAGCGGCATCACCGACACCGGCGGCGCGGCCATCTATACTCATAATGGCACAAACTCCGTCACGCGGGTGCTGCGCAGCACCTTTCAGGGCAACGCCAGCCTGAGCGGCGGCGCGATTCGGAGCAACTCCAATAGCTTCGACATTGAGAACAGCACTTTCGTCCAGAACACCGGTCAAAATGGCGGCGCCGTCAACGTGCGCGAAGGCGGGATGACCATCCGCAACACCACCTTCGCCGAAAACAATGCCGCCCTCCAGGATAACTCCGTCTCGGTAGAAACAGCGACGGCCACCGCGTGGAACTCCATCTTCTGGGGCAGCGACGCGGATAACTGCACGGCCAGCCTGACCGACGGCGGCGGCAACATCGACTGGACGGGTGACTATACCGGCACGGGCACCGACTGCCCCGGCACGGAGGCCGATCCCGCGCTGCAAGGCCTGAGTGACAATGGCGGCTACACGCTGACGATGGCGCTTGGCGTGGGCAGCGCGGCCATCGACGCCGCGCCGAGCGGCCTCTGCGCGGCCACCGACCAGCGCGGCGCTCTCCGCGTCCTCAGCGGCAACTGCGACAGCGGCGCGTATGAGACCAACACGACGCCCAACAGCGCGCCGAGCGAGACGCTCAACGGCGACACGATCACCTTCCCCGCCGCCCTGGCGTCCACCACGATCGACCTGGCGACGTACTTCAACGATGTCGATAGCGGGCCTGGCTCGCTGACCTATGAGATCGTCAAGAACTCCAACACGCAGGGCATGGCCCTGACGTGGTACGCGCCGACCGTTCTGCAAGCGACCAGCCTGACGCCGGCGAACGACCCCAATTTCGCCTCGGTCACCGTGCGGGCCACCGACCCGGGCGGGCGGTTTACGGACGCCACCTTCACCATCGTCGTCAACGTCCCGCCCGTCTTCCTCGCCGCGCCGGGGAACATGACCGTCGCGCCGGGAGAAGAGGCCGGGCCATTCACGATCAGTCTGGATGACCCGGACAATCCCTTGCAGTTGTGCGAGGGCGACGGCCTGCACCTGACGGCCACGTCTGACAACCAGACCGTCATCCCCAACGCCAACATCACCCTGGGCGGCGCCTGCGAGAGCCGGGAGATCAGTTTCACGCCCATCGCCATCGGCAGCGCTGTGATCACGCTGTCCCTTGACTATAACACGCAGATGAGCGCGGTGGGGCTGCCGCCGGTGACACATCAGTTCACTGTGACGGTCCACTCGGCCAGCAATACCCCGCCGACGGCCGCCGGTGACACGGCCACCGTGTCCGACGGCGGCACGGTGACGACGCTGTCGAGCGGTTCCAGCAGCGTTCTGGCCAACGACTCCGACCCGGATATGGGCGACAGCCTGACCGCCCATGTAGTTATTTCGCCGACGCACGCCAGCGCCTTCACGCTCAACCCTGACGGCACCTTCACCTACACCCACGACGGCTCGGACATGATCGCCGACACGTTCACCTACCGCGCCTTCGACGGCCAGGATTACTCGACCCCGGCGACGGTGCGCGTTGTGTTGGAGAACGAGTTCCGCAACGACGCCATCACCATCCCGGTCGAAGAGCCGATCACGGACACGGCCGTCGATAGCATCGACCCCAACTGGTACCGCTTCTACGTCACCGGCGCCGGCTCCAAAATCGTCGCCACGCTGACCAGCGACGCCGACTATGACCTCTACCTCTTCGCCCCCGGCATCAGCGAAGAGGACGGCACCATCCGCGACCTGGCCCAACTGGGCGACATCGCCCAACTGGATGACATCGCCCAACTCGGCGACATCGCCCAATTGGACGACATCGCCCAACTGGGCGACATCGCCCAACTGGACGACATCGCCCAACTCGGCGACATCGCCCTGCTGACCAACCTGGGCGACCTGATCGACCTGGCCCAACTGGACGACATCGCCCAACTCGGCGACATCTCTCAGGAGGTCATCGCCCAACTTGGCGACATCGCCCAGCTCGGCGACATCGCCCGCAACAACGTCGATGGCACGTTGGTGGCCCTATCGATCAAGAGCGGCCCGGCCAACATCCCCGGCAACGAGCGCGTCGAGCACCTGATCCACGAATTGGTGGGGCCGTACTACCTGGGCGTCATCGCCCACGACGACGCGGCCATCGGCCAGCCGTTCACCATCAACATCAACATCACCCCCGAAGAACCGCTGCCGACCAACCCGGCCGAACCGGAACGCGACTACCCGACGCCGCCGACGGATCCGTCCATCGAGACGATCATCCTGACCAACGAGGCGCGACTGGAGGGTCTCTACGGCGAGGCCGGCGCGGATACCGTGCGCGCCAGCCTGGACACGCTGGCCGCCGATCCGACCGTCAATGGCCGGGTCATCGACCTGGACACGGTACAGGATTCCGAGGGCGACTTCGCCCTGCGCCAGGCCTATGCCAACTGGGACGAGGAGACGGCCACCGAGCTACTGAACCCGGAGACGGCCAACCGCGTCGCCCAGACGATCAAGCACTTCCTCTATGACATCCTCCCGGCCTACCCCAACGTGAAGTACATCGTTCTGGCCGGCGGCGACGAGGTGCTGCCCTATCGGCGCATCGTGGACAACACGCTGGTGGCCAACCAGCGCCGCTACACAGCGGCCAACGACCCGGCCATCAACGCCGCCTACGAGCATCGCTACTTCCTGACCGACGACTACTATGCCGCGGTCGTGCCCTTCAACGCCTTCGGCCGCGAGATGTATCTGCCGCAATATGCCATCGGCCGCCTGGTGGAGACGCCGGCCCAGATCGCCAATATCATCGCCGTCTACCAGGATGACAACGAGACCATCGAACCGCAAAGCGCTCTGATCACCGGCTACGACTTCCTGATCGACCAGGCCCAGGCCGTGTCCGACGAGCTGCGGACGCGCGGCATCACCAACCAGACGACGCTGATCAATGACCAATGGCAGGGGCCGGAATTCCGCACCGCCTTTGAGGCCACGCACTACGACCTGATCTCGCTCAACTCGCACTTCGACCACAAGCTGTTCTACCCCAACGGCAGCCCGACCGAGCCGAATAATCTTGTGTTTGCCGAGGAGGTCAGCAACAACCCCAACAGCTTTGCCGGCACGCTGGTCTTCTCCGTCGGCTGCCAGTCGGGTCTGAACGTCGGCGACAGGTGGTACGACCCCGGCACGCCGTTCCTCGGCTCCGACTGGGCGCAGATGTTCGCCGGCGAGGGCGCGGCCTTCATCGGCAACACCGGCTTCGGCTACGGCGACGCCGACCTGCTGGCCTACTCCGAGCGGCTGATGTTCAACTTCGTCAACCAACTCGGCTATGCCGGCCCCAATGGCAACACCAACCCCAGCGTCGGCGGCGCACTGCTGGAAGCCAAGCAGCAGTACTTCAACGAGAAGGCGGGCGGCACGCTGAGCGTCTACGACGAGAAGTTGCTGGCCGAGATGACGCTCTATGGCCTGCCGATGCAGCGGGTCGAACTGCCCAACCAGACCAACGTCGAGCCGGACAACGCCAACACGGCCACTGTTGGGGCGACAGCACCGGCAGCCAGCAACGCGGCCGCCGCGGCAACTGACGTCACCCCTGCGGCGACTATCCCCGGCCTGACACAGACGCCGCTCAATCTGTCCCTCAACTATCAGCTCAGCCCCCTCCTCAGTCGCGGACGCTACTACAGTGTGGTCGGCGGGACGACACTGGAGTCGGCCGAACGCCCCGTCCTGCCGCTGACGACCATCAGCCGCGACGACCCCGACATCCTGACGCGCGGCGTCCTGATGCTGGGCGGCACGTTCGCCGACACAGCCGACTTCGACCCGGTCATCATCGGCATCGTCGCCGAAGACACCGACAGCCTGCCGAACAGCGAACTGCGCTTCGACATCCCCAAGTGGTATCCGGTCATCCCGGCGACGGTCAACCGGTTCTGGGACGTTGACGAGGAGAAGTGGTCGCAGAACGTCGTCGTGACGGGACAATTGCGGCCGACTTCCACCAGCGCCAGCCCGAAGACTGTCGGCATTATGCGCCGCTACAGCAGCCTCAACCTGTTGGTCTACAACGGGCCGGGCACCAATCCCGACTTCCAGTCGCCGGGCGTCTGGGACGTCGATGCGACGAACCCGACGGATCGGATCGTCAACTTCAGCGCGCTGGTGCGTGACAGCGCGGCGGCGTCCTTCGCGCCGGCCACGGGTGTGCTGCGCGTGGTCGTGCTCTACCGCAACGTCAACAGCAATAGCTGGTCGAATGTAGACCTGACCTACAACCCGACGACGGAAATCGCCAGCGGTTCAGTAGTCGTGCCCCAGAACGGGCAATACGAGTACTTCGTGCAGGCCGTCGATAACGCCGGCAACGTGGCCGCGGTGTTCGACCACGGCAATCCCTATACGCTGACAGTCGATGGCGGCAGCGAGCCGGACAATCGCACGGTCTACGTAGCCGTGCGCCAGGGCGGTACCATCGACGGCATCTCCGTCCAGGCCAACGACGTGCTGGCCTATACGCCCGACCAGGACGAGTGGGCGCTCTACTTCGATGCTGAGGACGTTAGCTTTGGCAACAACCTCAACGGTCTGGCGCTGCTCAATGACGGCAGCATCCTCTTGGCGCCCCGCAACCGGATGAACATCCCCGGCGTCGGCTGGGTCGAAGCCCAAGACATCGTCCGCTTCACGCCGACGAGCCTGGGGGCCAGCACCGCCGGCAGCTTCGCCCTGTTCTTCGACGGATCGGATGTTGGCCTGGCCAATGACGTCGAGGCCATCACCAGCATCAGCCTGACGCCGGCCGGCAAGCTGGTCATCGGCACTCTGGGCAACGCCAGCGTGCCCGGCCCCAACGGGCAGACGCTCAACACGGGCGGCGACGACCTGCTGACATTCATCGCCAATACTTACGGTGCGGGCACCAGTGGCTACTTCGAGCACTACCTCGACGGCGGCGCCATTGGCCTGGGCACGGAGAAGATGTGGGCCACCTGGATCGACCCGACCAACGGCGATGTCTACCTGACGCCGCGCGTGCCGGTGACTCTGGGAGGGCAAGTGATCGACCGGAACGACATTGTTATCTGCACGCCGCAAACGACCGGCCCGATCACGGCCTGTAGTTTCACCCGCTACTGGGACGGCGCGGACTACCGTCTGACTGGCTTCGATATCGACAGCATCGATCTGGGTGGCCCACCGCCGTTCGAGCCGCCGACGGGCAGCATCACCATCGTCAAGCAGACGACCAGCGGCGGCGGCACGTTCGCCTTCACCGGCGACCTGGGACCGTTCAGCCTGACCGTGCCCGGCGACACGTCGCGCAGCTTCACGGACATCGATACCGGCGCTTACCTGGTGCGCGAGACAGCCCAAGCCGGCTGGAGCGTTCAGAGCGTGGTCTGCAATGACCCGGACGGCGGCACGACCATCGTCGCCGCCGGGCAGGCGCTCATCGATCTCGACGACGGCGAGGCCATCACCTGCACCTTTACCAACGCGCCGAGCGGCGGGCCAAGCAGCGATGTCATCTACATCAGCCCGGCCAAGAGCGGCACGGTCGGCGGCGTGGCCTATACCAACGGCGACATTTTGCGCTACGACGGCAGCAGCTGGTCGATGTACTTCGATGGCTCTGACGTGGGCGTGAAGTCGGTCAAGGGCTTTGTCCTCTTGCCGGGCGGCGGCATCCTGATCGCCCCCGGAGCCAAGGCGACACTCGCCGGCGTCGGCGCGGTGATGGGTCAGGATATCGTCCGCTTCACACCAACGAGCACCGGCAACAACACCACTGGCTCCTTCCAGTGGTACTTCGATGGCTCAGATGTGGGCCTAACGACCGCGGCCGAGGCCATCGACGCGCTCACCATTGACAACGCCGGCCAACTGCTCATCAGCACCAAGGGCGCGGCGACCGTGCCCTCTGGCAGCGGCACGTCCGTCCGCGGCGCTGACGAAGACTTGCTCAAGTTCACGTTTGGCACCAGCGGGGCGACCACTTCGGGCGCGTGGACGTTCTTCTTCGATGGTTCGGACGTGGGGCTGACGCGAGAAGACGTTGATGCGGCGTGGATGGACGTGTCCAACGGCGATCTGTATCTCTCGGTGGAGGATGCCTTCAGCCTCAGCGGTGGGGTGAGTGGCGCGGGCGGCTCGGTCTTCGTCTGTGACCCCGGCACGCTGGGCAGCACGACGACCTGCGCCTATCGCAACTACTGGAACGCGGCGGCGGTGGGCCTGACCACCAACGTCGACGGTCTGTTTATTCAGCGTTAACCGGCCGGTACGAGAGACTGGGCGCGCGCCATTTCCAGGGCCGCGCCCAGTCTCTCGAAGACGGGGCGGCACTGCGCCAACAGCTCCGCGGCGAGTTCGTGCTCGCCGCGGCTGCTGCATAGTTCGGCCAGGCAGAGTTGCGCGCAGGCCAGGCCGTAGTTGTCGCCGACCTCGCCCAGAAGGGCAATCGACTCCTTCAGCAGCGCCATTGCGTCATCGGTCTGAAGCTCCTCGGCGGAGATGACAGCCAGCGTGCGCAAAGCCAGGCCCACCTCGGCGGCCATGGCCAGTTCACGAGCCAACGCGAGCGATGTCTCCGCCTCGCGGCGCGCCGCGACGGTTTCGCCCAGCGACAGATGCGCCTCAGCCAGGCGGCGGTGCATCTCCGGCAGCAGGTCGCGCACCTTGGCCCGCGCGAATAGCTCGCGGCTGCGCTCCAGATGCTCGAAGGCGACGGCCGCCTCGCCGCGTCTGGCGTGCGTCGCCCCCAGGTTGAGGTTCAGCGCGCCCATCACCCACAGCGAGCCGCCAATCTGCTCCAGGGAGCGCAGCGCCCGACGATAGAACAGCAGAGCATCGTCGGCCCGACCCTGGTTAAGGGCGATGCCGCCAAGGTTGTTGTCAACCAGCAGGCGGTTGTAGACGTTGCCCAACTGGCTGAAGATGCGGCCGGCCTCTTGATAGTAGTGATCGGCCTCGCTCCAGCGCCCTAGGTCGAAGAGCGCGTTGCCCACTGAGTTCTGCGCGACGGCCTGGCCCTGCAGGTCGCCCAACTGTCGGTAGATGGTTCGCGCTTCCTCGAAGTGGTCGGCGGCGACCTCAAGACGGCCGCGCAGACGGTCGATCGTGCCCATGAGGCTATGGGCGCGGGCGACAATGGACGGCAGGCGCAGTTCTTCGGCCGCCAGAAGGCTGGCCAGAGCCTGCTCGCTGCCCTTCTTGTATTCGCCCTGCCGGCTGTAGATCAGGCCACCCAGAAGCCTTAGCTCCAGCGAGGAGGGCGTCAGGCGGTCGCCCAGAGCCGCCAGACCACGGTCGATCCACTCCAGCGCCGGCTGGTACTCGCCGCGCATCTCGTGGGCGCGCGCCAGCCAACGACAGGCGCTGGCCTGGGCCTCGTCGTCGCCTAACTCCTCGGCCATCCGTAGCGCCGCCTGGAGGTGCTCCATAGCCGCGTCCCGCTGGCCAATGGTCAGGAGCAGTTCACCCAACTCGGCATTGATCTGCTGGCGTTGGGTCAGCGTCTCCTCCGGCGGCAGCCGTTCGGCGCTGGCCAATGCCTTGCGGAAGTGGTCAAGGCTCTGCATATTGGCGAAGAGCTTCTTGTCCTTGCTGCCGGCCAGCAGGTGATAACGCAGCGAGCGGCCCCAGTCCTCGCCGAGATAGGCATGGTAAGCGATCTGGTCGATGGCGTCGGCCGATTGTTCCTCCAGTAGCGCGGCTAGGTTGCGGTGTAGCTCGCGCCGCTGTGTGAACAGCAACGTTTCGTAGGAGACCTCCTGGGTCGCCTGCTGGCGGAAGGTGTAGCGGTCGGGGTCGGCCGCGCCTTCGCCGCTGCCCCAATTGGCCAGCGAGTAGTCATGGACAATGAAGTCGCGCTGCTCCAGCGTCTCCGCCTGTGAATGAATGAGCGCCGGCGCGGGCCGGGCCGGGTGAACCTGGGCCAGCAGGCCCAACTCAAAGCTGTAGCCGATGACGCTGGCGACCTTGATCGTCGGCTTGTGGCTATCCGGCAGCCGGTCGAGGCGGGCCAGGATGACGCCGTGGATGGAGTCGGGGATACCGAGGCTGATGGTTGACAGGTCGGCCGCCTCCGCCAGCACCCAAGTACCCTGTTCCCGCACCAGGGCGTTGGCCGTTCGCAGGGCATTGATCATGTTCTCGGAGAGCACCCACTCACCCTCTTCCTGGCGCAACTGGCCGGCTTCGCGCAGGGCATCCACCAGTTCGTGGGTGAAGAACGGGTTGCCTTGCGCCTTGGCCTCGATCAGCAGGCGCGCCAGCAGCGACGGCGACCCGCCCAGCAGATTGCCCACCAGCTGGCCGATGCCGTCGGTGCTCAATTCGCCCAACGGGAGCAGATAATGGTGGCGCAACGCCCGCAGACCGACCAACACCTCCGCCTGCGTGTCCGTCTCGGCCGCGGGGCGGGCGACGGCGATAATCATGATGGCGGCGTCGGGCGTGGCCTTGGCCAGCGCCTCCAGCAACGCCCGCGAGGAGTCATCCATCCAGTGCGCGTTCTCGAACACCAACAAGAGCGGCTGCGAACGCGACCAGGCGCGGATGATCTCCACGACAAAGGCGAAGAGCGCCTCCTGGCGCTGGCGCGGGTCGAAGGCGGCCGTGGTGGGGTTGTCCTCCAGCGGCAGGCCGAGGACATCGCGCAGCAAGGGGATGCGTACGCTCCACTCCGGGTTCATCTGCGCCAGTGTCTGCGCCGCCGTTGCCGCCTGGGCGGTGGCCGTTTCGCCGCCGGTTTCCAGGCTCAGGCCGAGCAACTGGCGCAAAGCTTCCTGCCAGGGCCAGTAGGTGCTCGACTGGAAGACGCGCTGGCCGGTGCCGGTGATGACCTGGAAGCCGCTGGCGCCGGCGAACTGCTGGAAGACGGCCATTAGATGGCTCTTGCCGATGCCCGTCGGGCCTTGCAGGGTGACTACCTGCCCCTGCCCGGCCCAGGTGCTATCCAACAACCGTGTCAATTGGGACAACTCGTCCTCGCGGCCGACGAGGGGCAACTCGTACGGCGTGCCTTGCACGCCGTGGCCTTGCTGGCGGCCGACGACCTCGGCCACGGGGATCGGCTCAGCCCCACCCTTGACAGTGATCAGCCCTAACTGCCGGAACTGGAAGCCCTGCTTGGCCTCTTCGGCCACGCGCCGCCGCACCAAAACCTGGCCCGGATTGGCCTTGCCCATGAGTCGGGCGGCCATGTTGACCTCGTTGCCCATGACGCCATAGGTGAAGCGGGGCATGGGCGCGCCAACGCGCGCGCCGACACGCGCGCCGCACTCGCCGGCCCAGACGCGCCCGCGGCTGATGCCGATCTGGATGTCGTGAACGAAACTGAGTTCCGGCGGCGGTTGGCGCAGTTCCAGCGCCGCGGCCACGGCCCGGAGGCTGTCGTCGTCGTGGGCCAAAGGCGCGCCGAAGCTGGCATAGGCGTAGCTGCCCTTGTCGCCCATCGTTAGCTGGATAAGAAAGCCTTCCTGCTTCTGCACAGTCGCCTGAAGCCAGCGCACGAAGTCATCGAGCTTCCGCCCGGCCGCCTCATCGTTGTCGTAGTCGATGCCGGTAAACTTCAGGAAGAGGGCCACCGCCGGCCGCAACTCAGCCAGAAAGGTGTCGGCGGTGGCAACGTTGCCGGCGCGCAAGCGGCGATAGATCGGCTGCAGCGCCCACGCCCGCATCTCCTCCTCCGGCAGGCTGTCGGCCGGCAAGGGCGGGTGAGGCGTCGGTTCGGGCAACTGCGTCAGCCCACGGACGACGGCGAAGCGCTCGCCGGCGGCCGATTGCCGCCATTCGGCGACAGCGATCACTTCGGCGCGCGCCAGCACCACCTCTTCGCCGGCCAGCACCTCGCCCTTTTCGGCCAGCTTTTCGGCGCTGGCCACGTGGTCGAGTGTGCGCCCGGCCAGGACATCGATTCGCTGGATAGCGGGGTCGCCGACGACGAAGCGCCGCGCCGGCCCGGCGGTGACGGCGACCTTGATAGCCAGGTGTACGGGCGTGCCGGCCGGCGTATACACCGTCGCGAACGGGCGCATGGCCGCCTGCATGGCCAAAGCACAGGCCACGCCGCGCAGGCCGTCGTCGTCATCAAGCCAGCAGGTGATGGAGTCGCCGGCGAAGCCCATGACGCTGCCGCCATAGCGGTGCAGCTCGGCAATGATGGCCTCGTAGACGGGGTTGATCTGGTTGAGGACCTCTTCAGCGCCGCGCTGGACGCCCAGTTCCTGGGCCAACGCCGCGGTCAGAGGAGTGAAGCCGGAGATGTCGGCAAAGAGGACAGAGCCGGTGGCGCGGTCGGGCAATTCGTAGCCGCCGGCCAGGGCCAGTCGACGGTCTTCGGGAATAAAGGCGAGAAGCGAATCCATTGCACCTTGCTTGTGTTCGCGCTTCCGGTAGCATCGCGAAGGGCGGACAGGTCGCCGCCCTTCGCTGCGTAGTATAGGGGCGATCGGCCGATCTCGCAACGCCGATAGCCGCGCGAACGGGCAAGGCGCGGCGCGCTAGGCCGTTTCCATCGGCATGATCAGCCATAGGATGAGATAGAGCAGCACACCGCCCGCGGCAAAGAGCGCCAGAAGGACGAAGATGATGCGCACGATCGTGGGGTCTACTCCCAGGTAGCGACCCAACCCGACGCAGACGCCGGCGATCATCCGACCCTCTTCCGCTCGCATCAATCGCTTTTCGTTCATGATATATACACTCCTGAAGCGTAGTCTAGGCGGAGACGAGACATACCGCCACGTCCCTATCATACCACTACGCTCTCAGGCCCACACGGGTTGCGACGACGGCCGGCGGTCGCTCGGCCCGCGCAACCATTGGCCGCCGGCCGGGTTCTATCAGGCAGGGTGCGACGGACAGATGCGCTTGACTTTCGTAGGCATCGGCCTACAATTCCACACTGTCCTCGGCACACTACGAGGCAACCATGCCCATTTTCGCGCCGGCCATCGATGGCAGTAGCTGGGGTAATCCCACCACTGAACGGGGCGCGGCGCGGCCGACCGAATCGGGAACAAGACATTGAAGGAGAGGCAGTCAATGAATGACACAGAAGAAAGAGTGCGGGCGATCATCGTCGACCTGCTGGGCGTAGATGAAGACCAGGTGGTCCTGGACGCGCGCTTTCGCGAAGACCTGGAGGCGGATTCGCTCGACCTGGTCGAGTTGATTATGGAGTTCGAGAAGGAATTCGCTGGCGAGATCTCGGACGAAGAAGCCCAGAAGATCACCACCGTTAGGGAGGCCGTCTACTACATCAATAGCCGGATGCGCGCCTAGCGGCCCCGCGGCTGCTTTTCGCTTCACCTACACGTGTTGACAGCCTTCCGCCGGAAGGCTGTCACTTTTTTTGCCGACCGGCCCAGAAGGCGGCCAGACAGACGCCCGCCACCAGGGCGTGTCCCAGCGCGTTGAGCCACACGCCCATGCCGATGCCCACCGGCTGCCGCAGCGCGCCGGCGACGACCGGCCGCGTGGCCATGTACTGCGCCGCCGGCCCCACCGCCCCGACG
>JAIBAS010000232.1 GCA_019695075.1 Promineifilum sp.
GGGCGGCCCGCCGGTGCGGCGGGCGTCGGTCGTCTTCGGCGTGGCCCACGTGCTGCTGCTGGCCGTTGTCAGCCCGGCCGCCGGGGCGCTGCTGGCCATCCACAGCTACACGGTCAAGTACACCGCCCAGATCTACCTCGAAGCCCTGCCCATGTTCACCGCCACCGTCTGCGTGCTGAGCTACGTGGCCGCCGTAAGAGGCTCACGCAAAGGACGTGAAGGAAGCAAAGAGCGCCAAGAAGGCTCCCTTTGGCGCTCTTTGCCCCCTTGGCGACCTTTGCGTGAGCCTCTTCTCTTCTGGACGATCTCGGCCGTCGCCCTGGGGCTGACCGCGGCCGGCAAGTACGTCTACGCTGTCGCCGGGCTGGCCGTGGCTGCCGACTGGCTGTGGCGGGTTGTGGCCGAGCGGCGGCCAGGGCGGTTGCTGGGGCTGGCGGCGTGGGGCGGGCTGGCGCTGCTGGTCTTCTTCGCCGCCAACCCGGTGCTCTGGGCCGCGCCGCTTCCACGCCTGTGGGCCTCGCTGGCCTTCCACGTCGGCTATTCGCAGAGCGCCTACGTGGCACAGTCGGGCTACCCGTGGTATCAGCCGTTTGTCTGGCTGCTGGCGCCGCTGCCGGCGCGGTGGCATCCGGGCATTATCGTTACGCCGCTGGACACGCTGACGGCGCTGCTGGGAGCGGTCGGGGCCGTGCCCCTGTGGCGGCGGGGCGGGCGGGTGGTCGTGCTGTGGTGGCTGATCGGGCTGGTCTTCACGTTGCTGTGGTCGACCAAGTGGCCGCAATATAGCCTGATTATGACCGCGCCGATGTGCCTGTGCGCGGCCGAGGGGCTGCGGGCGCTCTGGGCGCGGCTGGTGGGTGGAAAGAATTCAACACCAGGACGCCAAGACGCAAGGACGCCAGGAATCGGCTAATGGCCTTGCCCCGGCCTTCTGTCAACCGCGGTTGACACTTGGCGTCCTCTTCTCTCCCCTGCCCCCCTGCACCCCCTCTCCCCCGCTCTCTCTTGACGCCGCTCACCCACGCGCTACGATCCCCCCATGTCCTACATCGGCGCGCCCATCACCGTGGCCTTCGACCGGCCGCCGCTCTATAGCAAGCGCCCCCACTGCCCCGACCGCTTCACCTGGGAGGGCGAGACGTTCGTCGTCGAGGAAGTGCTGGGCCAGAACACCAACTTCGGCCGGCGCGGGCGTATGGCCCAGAACATGCAGCCGGAGCACGCCGCGCATGCCGCCCTGCACGGCTCGTGGGGCGTCGGCCGCTACAGCTTCCGCGTGCGCGTCGCCGGCGGGCGCGTTTTCGACATCTACTACGATCGCGCCCCCAAGGACATCGACCACCCCGAAGGGCAATGGTTCTTGCGGGCGGAGGTGATGGGCGCGGACTGACTGCCGATCGCAATGTTTGCGACCCCCACCAGCGCTTCCCGCTGACGCCTTCACCCATCGGCGCAACGATCCGCCCAAGGCGTCGCGCCTTCCGTTTCTCCCCGCACCCCTGCTCCCCTGCTCCCCTGCGCTCCTTGCGTCCCGTCTTCTCTCTGCTATCATCCCCCCATCACGCGGCCGGAGGCATCGCCCATGAACATCGTCTCACCCACCGACTACCTCGTCTTCCTCATCGTCGTTGGCCTGCGCTTCTTGTTGCCCCTGTTCATCCCCTACTACCCGTTGCCGGCCATCATCGCCTGCCTGCTGCTCGACGGGGTTGACCAGACCATCTTCCAGGTCTTCACCCACCTCCCCCTCGACGGCTACCAGAGCTACGACAAGGCCCTGGACATCTACTATCTGACCGTGGCCTACATCGCCACGCTGCGCAACTGGACCAACCTGCTTGCCTTCCGCATCAGCCGCTTCCTGCTCTACTACCGGCTGGTGGGCGTGGTGCTGTTCGAATTGACCCAACTGCGCGCCCTGCTGCTCATCTTCCCCAACACGTTCGAGTACTTCTTCATCTGGTACGAGACGGTGCGGCTGTGGTGGGACCCGAAGAAGCTCTCGCGGCGCGCCGTCATCATCGCTGCGGCGGCCATCTGGATCGTCATCAAGCTGCCCCAGGAGTACTGGATCCACATCGCCCAGCGCGACGTAACCGACACCATCAAGGCGCTGCTGGGCGGCACGGAGGAGTCGGCCTGGGGGCCGCTGATCGCCGCCAACCTCCTGCCCATTCTGCTCGTCGTCGCCGTGCTCGCCCTGGCCCTCTACTTCCTGGTGCGTTACCTGCGCCGGGTCACGCCGCGGCCTGACCATCCGCTGGCCCTCCGCGCCGACGCCTACACCGACAAGCCGACCGACGCGCAGATGACCGCCGCCCGTGTCGTCTGGCTGGAGCGCATCTTCGACCGCGACCTGTTCGAGAAGGTCGTCCTGCTGTCACTGCTGCTGATCATCTTCAGCAACATCATCCCGACCATCGACACCCGGCCGCTGACCATCACCCTGCAAGTGCTGGTGCTCCTCGTCTACAACACGTCCGTCAGCCACCTGTTAGCCCGGCGCGGCACGACCATCGCCTCCGGCATCGTCCATCTGGCCGTGATGTGGCTGGGCAACTTCGCCTTCATCTTCCTGGCCAGTTTCCTGCCCGGCGTGCGCGTCAATCTGTTCAACGCCGTGTTCATCGTCACCCTGCTGAGCCTGCTGGTGACGCTCTACGATCGCTACCGCGTCTTCCATCTGGCCCGCTTCGAGCGTAAAGCGCTGTTCGGCCGCGCTCCGGCCGCGCCCTAGCCATTTCCCAGTGCCTGGCACTTTCCGAAGTGCCAGGCACTTTCTGGCCGGTTCCCCAAGAAGGTGCGTCGCACTCAAGAAAGTGCGACGCACCGGCCGGGGCTGGGCTATAATGCCCCCATGCCTCTCAACGCTTCGCCGGGCGACCTGCTCGTTCTGGCCCTGGTCGTCCTCGGCCGGCTGCTGCTGCCGTTGCTCATCCCCTGGTTTCCGCTGCCGGCCATCGTCGCCTGCCTTGTCCTCGACGGCATCGACCAGACGCTCTTCCAGGGCCTCACCCGGCTGCAACTGGACTTCTACCAGACTTACGACAAGGCCCTCGACATCTACTATCTGACCATCGCCTACCTGTCCACACTGCGCAATTGGGACAACCGCTTCGCCTTCCGCGTGGCCCGGGCGCTGTTCTACCTGCGGCTGGTGGGCGTGGCCCTGTTTGAGCTGACCGAGTGGCGTGTGCTGCTCTTCCTGCTGCCCAACACCTTTGAGTACTTCTTCATCTGGTACGAGCTGCTGCGCCTCACCCGCGACCCGCGCGCGCTGCCGCGGACGACGGTCATCAGCGCCGCCGCGGCCATCTGGATCATCGTCAAGCTGCCGCAGGAGTACTGGCTCCACATCGCCCGGCTGGATGTGACTGACGTACTGAAGACGGCCCTCTTTGGCGCGTCGCCGGAGACGCCCTGGGGCCATGTCTTCCGCGCCGCGCCGTGGCTGTTCGTCGGCGGGGCGTTGCTGCTGGCGGGAACGATCGTCGCCCTGGCGGTGCTGGCCGGGCGGCGGCTGCCGGCGCTGGCCTACGCCAACGCCTGGCACCCTCTGGCTCCGCCGCGCCGCCTCAGCCACAGTAGCCTGCGCGCCGCCCGTGCCGCCTGGGCACGCGAGATATTCGACCGCGACCTGGCCGAGAAGCTGGCCCTGACCGCTTTGCTGACGAGCATCTTCGCCCAGATGCTGCCCGGCCTGGCCATCGGCCGTCCGGCGGCCGTCCTGCCCGTGGTGCTGGGCGCGGTCGGCGTCGTCCTGCTGACCACCGTCTTGAGCCACGTCCTGGCCCGGCGCGGCGTCGGCTGGACGAACACGTTGGGGCAGTTCCTGGTGATGCTGGGGGCCAACTTCATCGTGGTCTTCCTCTATCAGGCCCTGCCCGGCGCGCGCGACCTGCCCGACGCGGCCGTGGCCTTCTTCGTCTTTCTGCTCAGCGTCATCGTGACCCTGTTCGACCGCTTCCAGATCATCCAGCGGGCGCGCTGGACGACGCCGCGCGAACGGGCCACGGCCGCCTGAGCGCCCAGCCCACGCGGCGCGTTCTTGCCCCATGCCCACTCCGGCGGACGCCAGTTTTCTTTAAGGTTGGATGTATTAGTTATGAGCAGGTCACAATAAAGTCGTCACCCCTCTCCGTGCCTCGCACCTTCTAAGGCGCCGGGCACGTTCCGGCGGGCTTCCCGAAGGTGGACGTTTTCAGAGGGTAGACGTTACCGGAGGGCAGATACGCAGGTCTGCCCCTACCGTCGCGTCCTTGCGTCCTGGCGCCCTTGCGTTACCCTCTGCTTCTGTCCGCCAAAAAGGTGCAACGCACTTCAGAAAGGGCGATGCACCGGGTGGATCGGGAGGCATGATGAAGCTGGCAATCGGATCGGACGAGGGGACGCACGTGACCGACGCGGTGGTCGTCGAGCTGCGACAGCGGGGGCATGAGCTGGCCCTCTTTGGGCCGCTGGCCGGCGCGGCCGAAACGTGGCCGGCCGTTGCCCGGGGCGTGGCCGAGGCGGTCGCCGGCGGCGCGGCCGACCAGGGCATCCTCTTCTGCTGGACGGGCACGGGCGTCAGCATTGCCGCCAACAAGGTCCCCGGCATCCGCGCCGCCCTGTGCGACGACGCCGAGACCGCCCGCGGCGCGCGCCTGTGGAACAACGCCAACGTCCTGTGTCTGTCGCTGCGGCGCACGTCGGAAGTCGTCGCCCGCGAAATCCTCGACGCCTGGTTCAGCACCCGCTATCTGCCCAACGCC
>JAIBAS010000358.1 GCA_019695075.1 Promineifilum sp.
GCCGCGGGCCAGCGCCGCCAGCGCCTCGCGCGGCAGCGGCGACAGCTCGCCCAGCCATTCGTCGCGCCACGCCCCGCCCAGCGTCTCGCGCAGCCGACCGACCAGCCCCTGGGCCATCTCGGCGTCCTGTTCGGCCGTCGTCTGCGTCGCCGGCGAGAAGAGCAGCGTTGGCGTCGCGCCCGGCCGGTAGAGCAGCAGCGGCGCGTCCACCGCGCCGCCGTGGCCGTTAGGGCAGACGACCGTGTGCAGCGACCCGTCGGCAACGCGGGCCAGCAACTCCGGCCGCGCCCCGGCATCGACGATCAGCCACACCGCGGCGGCAAAACGCGCCCCGCACTGGGGGCACTGCAACTCGATTGTCTGGGCAAGGGAATGATCCACCGGCGGCCTCCTGTCGTTGGCGTATTGTAGCCGATTGGATGGCAACGGACGACCGCCGACCGCCGACTGGATACTGTCCACTGCCCACTGCCCCCTATCCACTCCCGCCAAAACCGTGTACACTACCCTCGTAACCCACCTTTCCACCCCACCCTATCGTCGCCCTCCCGGCCGGCGGCGGCCGGCGGCGCGAGCGTGCGCCCCTTCCGGGCGTCTATCGGAGAGTGATCATGAGTACTCTGTCCCCATCCCCCGCCGCCGGCGCGGCCGTCGCGCCGGACGAGTTGCCCCGTGGCGCTGACCTGCTCCACGACCCGCTTCACAACCGCGGCACCGGTTTCAGCGCCGCCGAGCGCCAGGCGTTCGGCCTGCGCGGCCTGCTGCCGGCGCGCGTCCTGTCGCTGGAAGACCAGATCGACCGCATCCTGGAGAACCTGCGCAAGAAGCCGACCGATCTGGAGAAGTACGTCTACCTCAACGACCTGGTTGACCGCAACGAGACGCTCTTCTACCGCATCCTCATCGACAACCTCGACGAGTTGATGCCCATCGTCTACACGCCGACCGTCGGCCAGGGCTGCCAGCAGTATGGCCACATCTTCCGCCGGCCGCGCGGCCTCTACATCTCGTCCGAGGACGCCGGCCACATCGCCGACCTGCTGGACAACTGGCCGGCCGAGGACGTGCGCGTCATCGTCGTCACCGACGGCGAGCGCATCCTGGGCCTGGGCGACCTGGGGGCCAACGGCATGGGCATCCCCGTGGGCAAGCTGTCGCTCTACACCGCCTGCGCCGGCATCCCGCCGGCGATGACCCTGCCGATCATGCTCGACGTGGGCACGGAGAACGCTGCCTTCCTGGCCGACCGGCTCTACATCGGCATGCCCCACCCGCGGCTGAAGGGCGAAGCCTATGACGCCTTCATCGAGGAGTTCATGGCCGCCGTGACAGCGCGCTGGCCGCAGGTGCTGGTGCAGTTCGAGGACTTCGCCAACCACCACGCCTTCGCCCTCCTGCAACGCTACCGCGACCGCTACCGCGTCTTCAACGACGACATCCAGGGCACGGCCGCCGTCACGCTGGCCGGGCTGCTGGCGGCGCTGCGGCTCATCGCCGCCGAGGGCGGGCCGGCGCGGGGGCTTAGCGAGCAGCGGCTGCTGTTCCTGGGCGCGGGCGAGGCCGGCGTGGGCATCGCCGATCTGGTCGTCTCGGCCATGATGGAGGAAGGGCTATCGGCCGAGGAGGCCCGCGGGCGCTGCTGGTTCGTCGATTCCCACGGGCTGGTGGTGCGGTCGCGCGCCGACCTGGCCGCCCACAAGCTGCCCTACGCCCACGAGCATCCGCCGGTGGCCGACTTCCTGGCCGCGGTGGAAGAAGTGCGGCCGACGGCCATCATCGGCGTCAGCGGCCAGCCGCGCACCTTCACCCGCGAGGTCATCGAGCGCATGGGCCGCTATAACGAACGGCCGATCATCTTCGCCCTATCGAACCCGACCTCCAAGTCCGAGTGTACCGCCGAGGAGGCCTACACCTACACCGGCGGCCGGGCCATCTTCGCCAGCGGCAGCCCCTTCCCGTCGGTCAAGCTCTATGGCAAGACCTACAACCCCGGCCAGGGCAACAACTCCTACATCTTCCCCGGCGTCGGGCTGGGCGTCGTCGTCAGCGGCGCCGGCCACGTCACCGACGAGATGTTCGAGGCCGCCGCGCGCACGCTGGCCGCCCAGGTGACGGCCGACGACATGGCCAACGGCCGCATCTACCCGACGCTGTCGCGCATTCGTGAGGTGTCGGCGGCCATCGCCACGGCCGTGGCCGGCATCGCCTATCAGCACGGCCTGGCCACCGAGCCGCGCCCGGACGACCTGCCCGGCTACGTGCGCGCATTCATGTACAACCCAACTTACGATCCATTGGTCTAGGCAATTGCCAAGTCGGAGGAAACGCTCACGCAAAGGCGCTCACGCAAAGGCGCTAAGGGGCAAAGGCGCAAAGAAGAATTGAAGAGAGATTCTTCTTTGCATCCCTTGCTTACTTGGCGCCTTTGCGTGAGCGCCTTGTATGAGCGCCTGTTGACTCGGCAATACCCCTATCCAGGCAGTTGCCGCGGCGGCCCGGTTCGGCGTAGAATGGGCCGAATCGGGAGGCCGCCCCGCCGTCTCCCGTCGCGCCTATGTACGATTCACTCGCCCGCGACGACTTTGAACGCGCCTACCAGCGCTCCCTGTGGCGCAAGGTCATCACGCGCCTGACCGGCAAGAGCAACGAGCTGCTGCCCTTCGACGAAGTGCGCCAGGCCCTGCCCTTCCGCGGCCAGCGCGACATCGGCCTGCAAGAGGTGCCGCTGGACAAGATCGTCGGCAGCGTCGGCCGCTACCGCGACTTCGACCGCGCCTTCCTGCCCACCCAGCGCCAGACGACCGAGCGCTGGATCAACGTCAGCAAGGCCCGCTACAACGAGGTCGCCCTGCCGCCCGTCGAGCTATACAAGATCGGCGACGTCTACTTCGTCAAGGACGGCAACCATCGCATCTCCGTCGCCCGCGAGCGCAAGCAGGCCATCATCGACGCCTACGTGACCGAGATCGACATCCCCTTTCGCCTGACGGCCGACATGGACATCGACAGCGTGCAGCAGGAAAAGGCCTATGGCCAGTTCCTGCAGGACACGCACCTCGACGAGTTGCGCCCCGGCGCCGACCTGCACCTGAGCAACCCGGCCGAGTACGCCCGCCTGCGCGAGCACATCGCCGACCATCACTACTACCTGGGTACCGAGCGCCAGGCCGACGTCGGCTACGGCGAGGCGGTGCAGTCGTGGTACGACAACGTCTACCGGCCGCTGGTCGACGCCATCGAGGCCCAAGGGCTGCGCCGCCAATTCCCGCAGATGACCGCCGCCGACCTCTATCTGCGCGTCAGCGAGTATCAGTGGCTCGTGCGCCAGGCGGCCCAGGCCGACGTGGGCAGCGACGAGGCCCGCGACGAGGCCACCGAGCGCATGGCCGACATCTACCAGCAGGGCGTCGTCCGCCGCGTCATCCGCACCCTGCGCGGCGCGAACTGGATCGACACGATGATCCGCGACAAGGAGTACGCCGCCTTCCTGGAACGCACCGGGCTGCCGGCCCTGCGGCCGGACGCGCAGGTGCTGGCCAGCCTGCCGGGCAAATACGAGAAGATCCTCCACCACATCGACGTTCACCACTACTACCTGGGGCTGGAGCAACAGCACGACGTGCCCTACAGCGAAGCCGTCGCCTCGTGGTACGACAACGTCTATCTGCCCACCATCGCCAACATCCGCGAGCAAAACCTGCTGGCCGACTTCCCCGGCCGCACGGAGACCGACGCCTACATCTGGCTCATCGAGCACCGCGCGGAGATGGCGCAGCCGTAGCACAGGCCGTTGGCCTGTCTCTGCCGGCGTAGGACGGGTTGCCAACCCGTCTCTGCCGCCCCGACAAGATGAATCAGCACCGCGTAGAGACGGGTCGCCGACCCGTCTCTACCAAAACCCGCTCCCCGAAAGCCGGGTTTCTTGCCCGCCGCCGTGCAGTATTCGCCGGCGAGCCGCGTTTAACCTCATAGAACGCGACCGGAAATGACGCTGTGAGCAAGCACCCACCGCTAGACGCCCACCGGGAACAAACCCTTCTGGCCGCCGCGGTCAGAGACGACGATGCCTTTCGCCAGCTTTACGATGCCTATCTGCCGCCGATCTACGCCTACGTTGGCTATCGTGTCGGGTCGCGGGACGACGCGGAAGACATCGTTGCCGAGACGTTTGCCCGGATGGCTCGCGGGTTGGGGCGGTTTCGCTGGCGGGGGCCGGGGTCTTTTTCGGCCTGGCTCTTTCGCATCGCCCACAACGAGGTCGCCGGCTACTACCGTCGCCGGGCGCGCGCGGCCCCAGATGTGGGCCTCAACGCGGTCGAGGACGCGCCAGACGCGCGCCCGCTGCCCGAACAGGCGGCCGAATCGACCGAGCGCCGTCGCCGGATGCGGCAACTGGTCGCCGCGTTGCCGCCACGTCGTCAGGAGGTCGTCTTGCTGAAGTTCTTTGGCGGTCTATCCAATCACGAGATCGCCGCCATCCTGGGTCTGAACGAGCGCACAGTGGCCTCCCACCTCTGCCGCGCCCTCGACGACCTGGAGCGCCGGTGGCCGGAGGCGGCCGGCGAAGGAGGATTCATTCCATGACCGGACAGCAGCACGTTGCCGACGACAAAGAGCGTTGGCTGAAGGAGATCGAGGCCTATCTGGCGGCCGATGCCGGGCGCGCGCCGAGCGACGCCGCGGCCCTGCTGAGCACGCTGGAAGAGGCCGCGCCGCGGCCGTCGGGCGAGTTCCGCGCCCG
>JAIBAS010000290.1 GCA_019695075.1 Promineifilum sp.
TCGAGGCCACGGTTGGCGATTCGGAGAATCGCGCCACACTGGTTTCGTGTTAAAATGGCCGCGGCAAGTCCGGCGGAAAGGAGAGCAAACGATGGCCCACTACCCCTACCTGATCATCGGCGGCGGCATGACCGGCGCGGCGGCGGCCAACGCCATCCGCGAGCGCGACGCCGCCGGGGGCATCGGCCTCATCTCGGCCGAGCCGGAGCCGCCCTACGACCGGCCGCCGTTGTCGAAGAAGCTCTGGGACGGCAAGCGCACCATCGACCAGATTTATGTCAAACTGCCCGGCAACGTGCAGGCGATGCTCGGCCGGCGCGTGGTTGCCATCGACCCGGAGGCGCGCGGCGTGACGCTCGATGACGGCGCGCGCCACACCTACGGCCGCCTGCTGTTGGCCACCGGCGGCGATCCGCGCCGGCTGCCGTTCGGCGGCGCGCACGTCAACTACTACCGCACGTTGGCCGACTACCGCGCCCTGCGCGCCGACGCCGACCGAGGGGCGCGTTTCGTCGTCATCGGCGGTGGGTTCATCGGCTCGGAGGTGGCCGCGTCGCTGCGTAAGCGGGGCAACGACGTGACGCTGGTTTTCCCGGAGGCGGGCATCAGCGACCGCCTCTTCCCGGCGGAGATGGCCGCTTTCCTCAACGACACTTACCGCCAGCAGGGCGTCGAGGTGCTGCCCGGCGAGAGCGTGATCGACATCGCCGCGGACGCGGACGGGGCCACGGTGACGCTGGGCAGCGGGCGGACGCTCGCGGCCGACCGGGTTGTGGCCGGTATCGGTATTGTGCCTGACGTGGCTCTGGCGCGGGCGGCCGGACTGGCCAGCGACAACGGCATCCTCGTGGACGAGAACTTGCAGACGACGCGGCCGGGCATCTACGCCGCCGGCGACGTGGCCAACTACCCCGACCTCATCCTGGGCGGCCGCCGCCGGGTGGAACACGCCGACGCGGCGCGGGCGATGGGCCGGGCGGCGGGGCTGAACATGGCCGGCGCGGGGCAGCCCTACCGCTATCTGCCGATGTTCTATTCTGACCTGTTCACGCTGGGCTACGAGGCCGTCGGTCAGTGCGACAGCCGCATGGATATCGTCGCCGATTGGGAAGAGGAGTTCCGGCATGGCGTGGTCTATTACCGGCGCGACGGCCGCGTGCGCGGCGTGCTGCTGATGGACGTGTGGGATAAGGTCGATGAGGCGCGGGCGCTTATCGAGGCGGGCGAGGTGGTCGAGGCCGGCGACCTGCGCGGACGCATCCGATAGACCAGGACTGGCGCAAGTCGATCCGTTCAAGTTAGCCCTTCAGGAGGACAAAACCCCATGCTGAAATCCAACCGCGTGACCCTGCGCGCCATTGAGCGCGATGACACTCAGGCCATCTACATCATCAACAACGACGTGGACGTGGAACTGGCCGGCGGCGGCGATCCGCCGTGGCCGCAAGCGCTGGCCCGCGCCTACGCCGACTTCGACCGGCGGGCCGGCGAGGGCGGCCGCGAGGGCAACCCGTCCGGCGTCTCCTTTGCCATCGAGGCCGACGATCATCTGATCGGTTTCTGCGGCCTGAACTACCGCGACCCCTTTGCCTCGACAGCCGAGTTGGGCATCACCATCGGCGATAAGGACTACTGGGGCAAGCACTACGGCCGCGAGGCCATCATCCTGCTGCTCGATTACGGCTTCCGGCTGCTCAACCTGCGGCGCATCTACCTGCGCGTCCACGCTCGCAACGAGCGGGGCGTGCGGGCCTATCGCGCCTGTGGCTTTGTGGAGGAGGGGCGGCTGCGGCAGCACGTCTGGAGCAATGGCGCTTATGACGACCTGCTCTACATGGGCGTGCTGCGCGACGAATGGTCGCCGCCGGCCGGCTAGATCCCGCTCTTCTGCAACCGCCGCAAATAGCGAAAGCTGAGCACCACGCCGGCGGCAAATGGCAGCGCGAAGGCCGCCAGCAGCAGCCAGGCGTAGCGATCGACCGTCAGGCCGGGGACGAAGTAGAGGGCGACCGCGGCCACAACGGTGATGATCCCCGCCAGCAGCATCCACCGCGCGGCGTAGCGATTGACCTTGTACCACAGTTGCTCGTTGTAGAGCGTGCTGGGCACGCGGAAGCCGTACCAGCCGTTGGGCGGAATCTTGTCCAGCAGCAGCGGCACAGACAGCCCGGCCAGCAGCAACCCAAAGATCACGTACATCACCAGCATGGTTTTCATGGGGCGCTATCCTCCGTCGCCGCCGCGCCGAGCGCTTCGTTGAGGAAACGGGCAATGGCGCTATAGGCGACACGCTTGTTCTTCAGCAGCTTGATGCCATGCCCCTCGTCATCGAAGACGAGCAGTTCCACCATCCGGTCGAGCGCGGCCAGGCGGGCGACGAGTTGCTCCGCCTCGCTGAGGGGCACGCGCGGGTCGTTGGCGCCGTGGATGACCAGCAGGGGCGCGGTCATGCGCTCCACGGCGTTGATGGGCGAGACGCGCTCCAGCAGTTCCCGGTCGGCGTCGAGGCGGCCGTACTCCGATTCGCGGTGCTGGCGGCGGTATTCGCTGGTGTTCTGCAGGAAGGTGACGAAGTTGGCAATGCCGACAATATCGACTCCGGCGGCCCACAGCTCAGGGTGGAAGGCCAGAGCGGCCAGGACCATGTAGCCGCCGTAGCTGCCGCCCAGGACGGCGATGCGCCGCCCGTCGAAGTCCGGTTGTGCCCGCAGCCAGTGGGCGGCGTGGGCCAGGTCGTTGACGCTGTCGAGGCGCTTGTCCACGTCGTCGAGGTGGCTGTAGGCATTGCCGTAGCCGGTGGAGCCGCGCACGTTGGGCACGAGGACGGCGTAGCCGCAGGCCACGAGGTATTGCGTCAGGAAGTCGAACCACGGCCGCGCCTGCCACTCCGGCCCGCCGTGGACGTTGACGACCACCGGGATTGGCCCGGCGGCCGTGCGCGGCCGGTAGAGCCAGGCCGGGATAGCGCGGCCGTCGAACGTCGGGTAGCGGATCAACTCAGCCTCGACGAGGCTGTCCGGCGGGATGCCGCCCTGGGTCATGTGGGTCAGCGGGCGCACGCTCTGGCCCATCGTTGCCCAGTTCCACAGGTAGAGGTTACTGGTGCTGCGCGGCGTCGTGTAGGCAAACGCCAGTTCGTTGGAGGATGGCGCAAAGGCGAGACGCTCGTCGATGATGCCCAGGACGCCGTCGGGCAGCGTCGGCCCAGGGTGCGCCTCGCCCCGCTCGATGTCGAGCAGTTCGAGGCGGCTATAGCCGTCCTGATTGATGGTGAAGGCCAGATAGCGGCCGTCGGGCGACAGGCTGAAGTACTCCAGGTCGTAGAACGGCCCGACGACCGTCTGCCACGCGCCCTCGGCCAGGACATAGCTCAGCAGATTGGCGCGGTCGCTGTCGAGGTCGCTGACGACGTAGACGCGCGCGCCGTCGGGGCTGTAGATGGGGTAGTGATAGCGCGCCAGGCGGTCGGCGGGGCTGAGCGCGCGCGCCTGGCCGGTGGTCAGGTCTAGTTCCATCAGATCGTGGGCGGCCGAGAAGCCCATGCGCGTGAAGAGGATGCGGTCGCCGGCGGGATGGGCGGCGACATCGCCGATCACGCCCGGCGCGTCGCTCTGCCAGAGCAACTCGGCCGCGCCGCCGTCGAGCGCCTGCCGGTAGATGCCGAAATGGCTGGGGTGCTGGCGGTTGGCGGCGAAGAGGAGGGTGTGGCCGTCGGCCGACCACTGGCCGGGGACGTGCATGACGCTGTCGTAGCCGCTGGTCAGGCAAGTCTCCTCGCCCCGCGCGGGGTCGAGCAGCCAGAGTTGGGCGTTCTCGTCGCCGCCGCGGTCGCGGGCGATGAGGATGCGCCTGTCGCCGGGCGCGGGGGAGCAGCGCAGCCACAGGACGCGGTCTTCGGCAAAGGTCAGTTGCTCCGGCATGGCGATGGTGCGGCCGGAATCGCCCAACGGCACGCGCCACGCCTGCGGCACGCCGGTCAGGTCACTGACGAAGGCCAGCCAGCAGCCGTCGCTGCTAAAGCTGGGCATGTAGGCCAGCTTGACGTTGAGATAGCGGTCGATTGGGGGCGGCATGTTGACGCGGCGCGCTGTCCGCTAACCCTCCAGAAAGCCATCGGCGGCGAAGGCGGGATGGGGATAGTCGTAGAAGCCGTGGCCGTTCTTGCGCCCTTGCCGGCCGCGGTCGAGGTAGCCCCGGACAAAGTCGGCGTTGGCCCGCAAGCCCCTGTCGCCCAGGGTCGTGGCCCAGAAATCGGTGATGGTCCAGATCGTCTCCAGGCCAATCATGTCCATGATGCCGAAGGGGCCGATGGGCGTCTTCATGATGCCCATCCAGGCGCGGTCGATGTCGGCCACGTCGGCGACGCCCTCGGCGGCCAGCTTGAGGGCCGCGCCGTTGAGCGCGCTGAGCATGGCGTTGAAGACGTAGCCGGAGCTTTCGTGGCGGGCGACGATGGGAATCTGGCCAATGCGGTGGGCGAAGGCAACCAGCAGGGCGACGATCTCCGGCGCGGTGTCGCTATGGGCCATGACGTCAACAACGTTGGCGTCCCAGGGCGGCAGGTGGAAGTGCAGCGCGGCGAAGCGCGCCGGCCGGCCGGTGGCCGCGGCGAACATCGACGGCAGCAGGGTGGAGGAGTTGGTCGTGAAGACGGTGCGGGGCGGGCAAAGCTCGTTGAGTTGGGCGAAGATGCGCCCCTTCAGCGCCGGGTCTTCGGGCACGGACTCACTGACCAGG
>JAIBAS010000318.1 GCA_019695075.1 Promineifilum sp.
CCGCCGGCCGATGCACGATCCGAACACCGGCGTGCGGATGTACAGCGGGGCGACGATGGGGTGCGACTCGCACTTGAACATGAGCCGGAGCTTCCCGAACTCGGCCGCGGCCAAGGCGCTGGGCCGGACGGTGGGCATCTCCGCCTACGCCTATGGCAATAGCCCGAACGCGGGCAACGGCCGCCGGCGCGAGGAGGGGGAGCGGAGCATCCTGCAGTACAAGCTGTACGTGCGCTGCGCCAACGAGGCGGAGGCCCAGCAGCTGGAGGCCGACCTGATGGGGGCGCAGAACGATGGGCTGTTGGTGATGATGGCCCCGATGCCGATCGTCTACGCCGGCTTTGAAGAGATGGCCGACGAGGACGGGGTTCTGGGCTACCGCGTGAAGGTGGACGAGGAGAAGTCCCGCTTCTGGCGGCACACGCGCACCCGGGTTTTCCCGCGCCGCAATCGCTTCAATGAGGACGGGACGGCCGTGTACGGGGCGGAGATGGTCTACAACCTGAGCCGGGATGCCATCCGGTTCTGGGCGATGGAGCCGCGCGTCGCGCGCGAGGACAACATCGATGACACCATCGGCGGCTACATCGGCGACGAGGCGGCCGTGGCGCTGCAGGCGGCCGTGGCCGCCGGCGAGAGCGAGGAGACCTTCGAAGTCTGATGTTGGGCGCGATCGGGCTCATCCTGGTCAAGCTGGTCGTCGTGCTGCTGTTGCTGGCGGCCGACCGTGACGAGGGATAGAGACGGCGCGAGAGAGGGTGGGATCCGCGAGGGTTCCACCCCTTGACGACTTGATGTCGCGGGAGGCTGTGATTGTGATTGGGAGCTAAGAAAGGACGACAACTTGATATTTGGCTGGCCCGTGATTAACTAATAGTCTCATTAGCTCTCTAATCGGCGGCTGAACGGGAAGGCGCACGATGTCAATGAAACTTGACTTCTTTTCCGCTTGTTCTATGGGCACTGGAGCGATAGGGCCGGCAAAAAGCTCAACAACCGGCAGGTCAATAACGCCAGTTGCACTTCGTGCAAGTGGGTCACCGTATGAAAAACTTAGCATGTTAACTTCACCAGCCTGATCGCTAATGAAGTCGCGCATATTCAGGCCCGTTGATTGTGAGATATAGTCAACCAAGACATCCTGGACTACCCAAATCGCTACACCTGCCCACCCCATTGCAACTTCGCTTTTAACTAATAGCTGACTCGCCATGCGAGCCCAAACCTGACGGTAGTTGATGCCTGGGGCTAAGTGAGGTCGCCCCAGCATAGCGTCCTCAAAAGCTTGCGCTATCTGGGAGCGCTTCTTTTTGTCGCCACCAGATGTACTTGAAGTCATGATTTCTATGATGCTAGGCTGCCCGATTGGATAATCATGGACAATGTATCCGCCTGCGGCAATTGGATCGGACGTTACTCTGAAACCGCGCTTCTGTAGCTGTTGGATTCCTTTCGATAGAGGAGAAGAGGTAATGGTTTTTAGAGACAGTTGAACAGGTGCGGTCTCATCAGCCTCTAGTATCTCCCCTATGGAAACATTCTTGAGGGGCATCAGTACATAATCGAATGTATAGTCAAATTTCTTTACGGTCCCACCCTCAGCTTCGGAATACTGTAACTTAACTTCCCTCCAGATTCCTAACCGTGTTCCGGGAGGGTAACCCAGCAGGCTTAACAGGTATTTTTCTAATTGGGCTTGATACCGTCGCACACCCATTTGCTCACGGCCAAGCGCGAGAAGACGCCGTGGACAGACAATCCAAGGCATCTGGCCTGGAACCAATTCTAATGAACACACGCCTGGAACAAGCTCGCTCTTACTAGGGAACTTCTGCTTTAATTCTTGGAACAAAGGATTATCTAGATTGATTGTAGTTGCGTAACGATTTCCTCCGCCATCACATACATCATTCATGAACGGGCACCAAGCTCGCGCACGATGCGATTGAGCTTCTTGTGAATTATCATCTAGGCGAAAGCCAAAGATCTCGAAGATTTGTGACATTCTAGTGATTTCTTGATTTGCTCAGCGACAACTCGCGCCACTGGTGGAGGCACAGAGTTTGCTACCTGACGATGCTGATCCAGATGACGAACTCTGCCCGAACGGCTCTTGATCGGGCCTTTAAGCTGATAATCATCTGGGTAACCATGAATCCGCATATACTCTCGTGGAGTTAGGATTCTATTTTCAGATGGATGGAAGAATATCTCCCCACAACGAAGGGTAAGCGATGGCTCCCTGTTTGATAGCCTTCTAAACTTGGTTGTATCCTTCCGAGTTAGGTTGCAAAGTTGATCCGCGGGAAGATGCCGTTGGCTTGACAACCATGCGCCTTCTGGCACTCCATTTATTCGACGGCGATCGCCATCAGTGGACACATCCATATGGCTATCGCTAGGCTGCTGCCCCTTCACCTTTGGAACAGGATGTGTCAAGTCTTTAAGAGCCTCACCAACAGTTCTGTATGGGGGCAAGTGGAGGCCGATCAGCTCGCCAGGCTTTCTATGAGTTGGCTCAGGAAACTCAAAATCAAGGTCTTCGTTCGCCAAGGCGACTACAAAGACGCGTTCCCGCATCTGCGGTACTCCGTAGTCAGCCGCCAGTAAGATCTGGGTTCTGGGTTGGTATCCAAGCTGCCGCAGAATGCCCACTAACTGCTGGAACACCCCGCCGCGAATTCCCCGCTCATCTCTCGCCGTAAGCATTCCTTTAACTTGCTCAATCATGATCGCCTTTGGGCGAAAAGCCTCTGCGAACCTAGTCATTTCGAATAAGAGCATGCCGCGCTCATCGTTGAGTGAGTGTTGTTTACCAATCTGGGAGAATGCCTGACAGGGAGGCCCGCCGCATAACAAATCCAGTTCTCCCGAATCCACTTTCAGTCGTCTCATCAATGCATAAGGGTCGATCTCTCGAATATCCGCTTCAATAATATGCGTCTCTCTCCGCTCCCGAGCAACCGCCGCTCGCAGAGTCTCGCAGGCATAGCGATCAATTTCGATACAGGCCAGCACATCGAAGCCAGCTTGCATAACGCCAATGTCCATCCCGCCTGCGCCTGAGAACAACGACAACGCCTTCATGGTTTCCCCAAAAAACCGGCTAACCTTTCCGCCAACTCCACTACGTTCCCTACCTCACACTCCCAGATCACAAGAACATCCCAACCTTGTTCGTTCAAACTCGCCATGTTAGCAACATCACGTCTCTTATTTCCTTCTAGCTTCGGTATCCAGTACTCCTGTCTAGAATGCGGACGTCGATTATTGGGGCACCCTTCGTGACCATGCCACATACAGCCGTGGACGAATACGATCTTCTTTCGCTTGGAAAAAACCATATCCGGGCGGCCCGGTAGTTCTTTTGCATGGAGGCGATACCGATAGCCCATCTTGTGCGCTAACCGCCTGACTATAAGCTCAGGCTTTGTATCCTTGCTTCTCACCCGGCGCATTACAGCGCTGCGCTTCTCTTTAGGAATCTTATCCACGGAACTGAGATAGACAAATAGAGCCGGCCTCGTGCCGGCAATTGGCATGGCGGGTCTATAAGGCAAACCAACCAAACGCTAAATCCGTCTGAACAATGATGTCAATGCGATCACTTAGCGTTGGCGTAGCCTCGAACATTTTCTCGCACGATCGTCCCGACCTGCCCTTCTGCCGACGGTTCTTCCCATGCCATTACATCCTTGTATAGGACAATCGACTCCTCTCCTACTACAAGCACCGTTCCGTCCTTTAGCACAAACACATCACACTCAAACCCACCGCCTGTATCCTCACGATAAGCTTCTTTCACAAATACCATGCTGTCCATTTAGTCCTCGCCCATCTATCATGTCGGCGCACAAGTGTTCGGGTGAATGAGGATATGATAACCTGCCCCGCGGCCTCCGTCAACGCCGCGGCGCTAGGGAAGGGTTAGAGTAGAGCAATTCTTCAAGCACCTAGCTGATCCAGACGCGCCATGAAACGAGCTAGGCACCCAACCATTTTGCCCGGCCGAAAAGGTTTGGTGGGCCGGTATTGGCCCAGAGGACTGGGCGCGGGGGCGGGAGAGCAGACGGCGCGCGGGGGAGAGAGCGGCGGCGGGCTGCGCCAGAGGAAGAAAGAGGGACACGTCGCACGCGGCCGTCGGGGGATGGATCACGGCCGGGATACGGCCGCCGGGTGGCTCTGGCGAGTGGCCGGGGCGGCCGTGCATGGAGCGCTCCTTGCTTCGATGGGCGGCCAATGACCGGGGCGGGCGGATGGTTTTTTGTGAATGAGGGGGCGACGCGCTCCGGCTTGGAGGCGACCGGCCCTCATACCACACACGCCCGCCCCGGCGACTGGGGCAAGGATGCTTACCATGACGACGCAACTTTCCAATCCGACTTTGTTGACGCTGGCCGCCGGCACGACGCTGCTGGTATCCGACCGGCCGAACGCCGCGGGGCTGCTCAAGGGCACCGCCGGCCTGTGGTTCAATGCCAGCGTGCGGTTTGAGGGGCCGCTGGGTGGGGTCAGCTTCGGCGACTTCAAGGTGTACCTGACCGCGCCCGACCGCGCGGCGGCCGAGAAGAAGGTGGCAGCCATTCAGGGCCATGTCGCCCAGGGCCACCGGGTGTTCATTGAGCTGAAGAACCCCGTGGCGGTGACGGGCAGCCGGCGGTGGACGACGGAGAACAGCCACGGGGTGGAGTTCAACGTCAACGGCGCGCTGGACGACGTGCGCTTCTTTGCCAAGGG
>JAIBAS010000101.1 GCA_019695075.1 Promineifilum sp.
CGCCGGCCAGCAGCAGCGCCAGCAGGCCCGGCGTGTTGGCGGCGTCGCCGTAGACCACGGCATCGACCAGGCCGCGCGTGTGCAGCGGGGTGATGGCCGGGAACTGCGTCGCGTCGCCGGCGTAGAGGGCCACGGCGTCCGGGCCGTTTTGCAGCGCGCCATTGGCGAAGGCCAGGCCGGGATGGACGGCGGCATTGCCGGCCAGCCAATAGCCGGTGGCGTCCGTGCGCTGGTCGTCGAGGTCAAAGGCCGCATAGGTCGTGTTCGTGCTGCCGTTGTAGAAGACCAGCACCAGGCCCGACAGGTCCGTTCGGCCCGCGCCGCCGTCGTAGAGTTCGACAAACTCGGCCGTGTCACTGCTCGGCGTATCCGCGTCGGTCTCGTTGATAACCACGAAATCGGCCGGGGCCGCGGCCGTCGTGAACTTCCAGGTGATGTTGCCGTCGGGCGAGTCCGGTGGGTCGTCGCTGTCAAGGTCGTGGATTTTGGCGGCCTTCAGCGTTGCCGTGCATGTCTCGGCATAGGCGAACGGCTCGTTGACCTGGGCGGTGAACGCGCTGGGGCCGCCTGTGACGGTGTAGGCATGCGCGCCGGAGAGGGTGCAGCCCAGAGCCAGCCAGCCGTTGCTGACCGCTACCGGCTCGTTGAAAGTGATTCCCAGCGCCGTGGCGATGCCCACATCGCTGGCGCCGGGCACGGGTGCGCGCTCGATCACGCTCGGCGCGGTGTCGGCCTGGCAGTTGTTGGCGGCGCGGGGCGTGGGGCTGTTCTGGCGAAAGCCGCCCGTATTGCGCGCGCCGCCCGCGCCGTTGGGGCAGCGCTGGTTGCTGTGAGTCTCGGCCTCGCCGCGGCTGTTCTCGTCGAGCGTCGGCTGACCCGCGTTCAGCAGGGGCAGCAGACCGTCGTCCGGCTCGTCGCTGCGCCCATAGACCACAGCATCCAGTGGCGTTAGCCCGGCGACCGGCGTGCCGTTGGGTAGTTCCTCGGCGCGGCCAACCACCAGGGCGACGGCGTCCGGGCCGTTTTGCAAAGCGCCGTCAGGTAGCTCTATCTCGGCCCCAGCGATAGCAGCGTTGCCGACCAGGAAGTAACCTGTGCCATCGGTCGTCTGGCCGGCGAGATCGATGGTGCGGTAGCTGCGGTCGTCGCCGCCGTTGAACAACACCAGCAGTAGGCCGTCGAGTGGCGTCGCGCCCGTGCCGCCATCGAATAATTCAATGAACTCGGCCGTATCCGTGCCCGGCGTGTCGGCGTCAACCTCGTTGAGTACGACGTTGTTGGCCACCGTCGGCGCGGTGGTGAACGACCAGTTGTAGGCATTCACCATGTTGTCGGGCGGATCGTAGTCGTCTTCATCGTGAACGCGGCCGGGGGTGACCGTCAGCCGGCAGGTATCGTTCGACGCCAGCGGTATATAGGGCCGAAAACGGTAAGTAATCGGGCCGCCGTTGACGGAGTAGGTGTGGCTACCCGTGAGGCTACAGTTGATTTCCAGCGGCGCTGTGTCAAGCGTCACTGACTCGCTAAACGTGATGACAACGGTTACCGGGGTCGCGACCTCGCTATCGCCATCTCCGGGCCAGGCATCGACAATGGACGGCGCGCTATCGGACACACTCCCGTTTGAATCACCGGGGGTTGGCGGGGCCACGATGAAGACCGATGTCTGCCGGGCCTCACCGCTACCATTGGGATAGCGTTGGGCGGAATGCGCGGCGGCCGTGCCCTCTTGCGCTTCGTCCAACGGCAGCTCATCCGGCAAGAGGAGCGGTTGCAGCCCCGCAACCGGAGCCGCGCCCGGCGCGTAGACGACTGCATCGAGCAACCCCTCAGTGACCACTGGGTTGCCGACGGGGAATTGCCACGACCACGCGGCGTAGAGAGCGACGGCATTCGGCCCGTCGCGCAGCAGCCCGGCGGCCACGGGGTGATCGGCGTCAATGGCCGGCCCGCCGATGACGTAGTAGCCGCGGCTGTCGGTATGTCCGTCCAGCCCGATGGCCCGATAGACTATGGCTTCGTCGCCGCGATAGAGCACCAGCGACAGGCCTTCCAACGGCGTATTGCCCACGCCGCCGTCGTATAGCTCGATGAACTCGGCCGCTTCGCTGCCGGCAATGGCATCAATTTCGTTGATCAGTAAAGGCGGCGCCGTCGCCGCCAATGACAACGTCTCGGCAGGCATGCCCGCCGAGACGCGCGTTGTTAAAACCCCGGAGACTGCGGCCGGCAGAGGATCAGCTTGAGGCCAGGTCGCCCCCGCGCTGCTTATTGTCGCCAATAGCAGCAGGCCCGCCCAGAGCCACCGTGTCGGTCGCATCGTCTGCTCCCGCCCCGAAGCGGCAAAGACGCTCGTGGTCTAGCTGACGGCCACCCCCTTCATCGCCTCCACCACCACCTCAGCCACGTCCTTGACAGCCATCGGCGCGCCCTGCTCGCGGTTGGCATCGCTCATCATCGTGTTGCAGAAGGGGCAGCCGACGGCCAGGACGGCCGCGCCCGTGGCCCGCGCCTCGCGATAGCGGTTGACGTTGACTGTCTCCGTGCCGTGCTCTTCCTCCTTCCAATACTGCGCCCCGCCCGCGCCGCAGCAGAAAGAGTCCTTGCCGCTGCGGGGCATCTCCAGCAAGGTCATGCCCGCCGCCGCCAGGGCCGCGCGCGGCTCGTCCAGGACGCCGTTGTGCCGCCCCAGGAAGCAGGGGTCGTGGAAGGTGGCCTGGGTCAGCGTGCCGCCGTTCAGCCGCAGCTTGCCCGTGCCGACGAGATCGGCGATGAGTTGCGTGTGATGGAAGACCTTGTAGTGGCCGCCCAGCTCGCCATATTCCTTGCCCAGGGTCGTGAAGCAGTGGGGGCAACTGGTCACGATGCGCCGCTCGTTGGCTTTGGCGGCGTTGAGCGTCTCGATGTTGGCTTCGGCCATGGCCTGGAAGAGCGGCTCGTTGCCCGCGCGCCGGGCCGAGTCGCCCGTGCAGGTCTCGTCGTCGCCCAGGACGGCAAAGCTGACCCCGGCGGCGTGGAGGATGGTCGCCATGGCCTGGACGGTCTTTTGCGCGTCGGGGTTGAACGCGCCCGCGCAGCCGACCCAGAGCAGGTATTCGTAGTCAGGGTTCTCGGCCACGGTGGGCACCGCGAACGGCAGCGGCTCGGCCCACTCCATGCGGCTGGCCTGGGCCTGCCAGGGGTTGCCCATGCGCTCCATGCCGACGAACGCGCCCTTCAGCTGCTCCGGGAACTCGCTCTGCATCATGACCTGGTCGCGGCGGATCTCCATGATGTCGAGCATGGGGACGTTGCCGACGGGGCAGATGTAGACGCAGTGGCCGCAGGCTGTGCAGGCCCAGACGGCGCTCTCGCTGATGGCATAGTCGAGCAGGGGCGTGCCGTTGGCCGCGCCGGCGGCCAGTTCGGGCATGTTCTGGCGGATGTAGTAGCGCTTGTTGATCTCCAGCGCGGCGGGGGAGAGTTCCTTGCCGGTGTTATAGGCCGGGCAGACCTGCTGGCAGCGGTTGCACATGATGCAGGCGAAGGCATCGAGGATGTGCTTCTTGGGCAGGTCGTCGAGGTCATTGGCCCCGAATTGCTCAATGGTCTCGTCGTCGAGGTCGAGCTTCCTCATCTGGCCCAGGTACGTGCGGTCGGGGCTGAGCATGAAGTTGAGCGGCCCCATGAAGAGATGGGCATGTTTGGTATAGGGGAAGTAGGGCAGGAAGAGGAAGATGAGGCCGATGGCCAGCCACCAGAAGGCGTGGAAGCCCAGGGTCAGCGCCTCCGGCGAGAGGCCGCGCAGGAAGGTCGCGGCGATGAAGCTGGCCACGGGCTGCCAGCCGTCCGGGCCGTCCAGCCCGACCTTGAAGGCCGCGCCCATGAGCCGCGAGCCGACGTGGAACAGGATGAACAGGCCGACGATGAGCGAATCGACGGAGATGCCACCCTCGCGAACGCGCTCCATGAGCTTGACGTTGCCGCGGGTCTTGAGGGCCGGGTCCTGGGCGGCGAAGCGCCGCAGCAAGAAGTAGACGACGCCGATGAGGACGGCCGCGGCGAAGAGGTCGGCCGCCAGGCGGAAGAGCTGGCCGATGATGTTGTCGTGGAAGAAGGTGAAGCCGGGCACGAGTCCTTCGACCACGTCGATGACGTTGACCAGGCCATAGAAGATGAAGCCGAAGGCCACGCCATAGTGGAAGAGGGACGTGATCTTGCGATGGCGGATGATGCGGCCCTGGGTCAGCAGGGCGATGAGGCCGGTCATGGCCCGTCGCGGCAGATCATTGAGCGCCAGCGCGCCCTGGCCGCGGTTGATGACGAGGGCCATTTGCCGGAACGTGTTGTAGACGGCCGTCAGGCAGACGACGACCAGCAGCAGGAACATGATCCGTTCGAATGTTGACAGCATGGTTGTTCCTCTCCTTGCGATCGTCGCCGAAGATGTGCGGGGAGGGGGAAGCGACAATCGACGCGGGTTAATGTTCGGGCCGGACAGCGCGAACCTCGCCCATAGTATAGCGCATAATTGACGCACTGCATTATTGTGGCGCGATTCTCCGAATCGCGATCTTGGGCTGGGGTGGGAGGGCCGCGATTCGGAGAATCGCGCCACGCCGCGAACGCGATTCGGAGAATCGCGCCACATTCGGGATTTGTCACTATAATACGAGCCACATGACCGCTCACCGCCTCGGCCGCGCCGTTGTCGCCCTGGCCGTCCTCGCCCTGCTGCTTGCCCTGTGGCCCAAC
>JAIBAS010000311.1 GCA_019695075.1 Promineifilum sp.
GCCCCCGGCCTGGTGCCGACGCCGACAGCGACGGCCACGGTCACCGAAACGCCGACGGCCACGCCGACGAACACGCCCGCGCCGCGAGCGACGATCCGGCCGACGCTGACGCCGATACCGACGATGACACGCCCGCCGCTGACGTCGGCGACCTCGACGCCGGAGCCGCCGCCGACGACCGATGAACAACCCACAAGTAAGCCGCCGGCGACAGATGCATCGCCTGAGCCGGTAACGCCGGAGCCGCCGACAGCGCCTCCCACTCCTGAGGATTGACGCACTCTGCCGCATGGAGAAAATGGACATGAAGTTCCGAGCCACTTCTGGTCAGAAGAGCAAAACGCCGGCAAGCCTGCTCTTGTTTGGCCTTGCCTTCGCCCTGCTGTTGATTCTCGGCGCGCAGGGGACGGCTGCTAACGGTTCCGGCGACCAAGACCCTTTGGATAAGGAACTGGAGCCGCAGGCATATTTGCCCCTGGCGGTCAGCTACCTGGCGCGAGAATGGACGCAGGTTGGCCCCAAGCCGGCGGACATCGAGAAGTTTTATAGTGTGGCCGTCTGTGGCAACCATATCCTGGCGGGCAGCGATCTAGGCGTCCACAGTCGCCGTTTTTCCTCGGCGGCCAATACCGCCTGGGTGCGGGAGCAGCCCACTATCAGCGCGGCCCCAACCGTCGTGATCTTTCACCCCGACGACTGCACGATCGCCTATTCCGCCTCTCGTGGCTATGGCGTGTATCGGGGCGAGTTCACCAACCAGGGGCAGGGCGGTTGGACATGGACACGTGTCGATAAGGATAACCAGCTCACGGCCGCTCGCTTTGTCGCCATCTTGCCGTCGGTGGGTAACAGCGACAGCCAGGTCATCTATGTGGCCGGCGACTTTGGGATCAGGTGGCTGCCGGAGCCGCCCACCACGCCCCAAACCTGGCAGTCCACTAATGTAAACTCACAAACCACTAGCATCATCGCCGATGACCCCAGTTTCGCGGTGGCGTCTGTCTGGAATGACGGCGTGTATATTCGTACGTCGAATGCTGGTTGGTCTCCCTTGGACACAAGCCAACCACAGGATAAGCAAATCTATCAGGTGGTTGTCAGTGGCGACATGGGTTTGGCCGGCGCCCAGACCGGAGCATTTTTCAAGCGCGATGGCAACTGGACGCCTATTGACGAGATTGGGCAGACGGCCTTCTCAGTTGCCTGGGGCGAACTGGGTTGGCTGGCCGGTCTTCGTAAGGATGGCGTCTACATTAGTATGGATGATGGCCTGAAGTGGCTGCCGCTCAACCAGGGGCTTAACGGCGTCGGCGCCGAAGATTTCCAGGTCCGTGACCTGTTGGGGTGTCCGCCGGCGCATGGCCTATGCATCTTTGCCGCCACGACAACCGGGATCTGGCGGTGGGGCAGCTATACAGCCGAACCACAGGGTGGGCAAGAGCCGTAGTCTTCGAGCGAAGATATGTCCAACATCGACCGCTACCAGCTTCTTGACCCCCTCGGCCAGGGCGGCATGGCCACGGTCTTCCGCGCCTATGACACGCGGCTGCAACGGGAGGTCGCCCTCAAGTTGCTGGCCGCCCACCTGATTACCGAGAGCGCCTTCTACCAGCGCTTCGAGCGCGAGGCGCGCATCGTCGCCACGCTGGAGCACGCCGGCATTGTCCCCGTCTACGACTACGGCATCGACGACAACCGCCAGCCCTATCTGGTCATGCGCCTGCTGCGCGGCGGCACGCTGCGCGACGTTCAGGCGCGGGGCGCGCTGGCGGGCGAGAAACTCTGGCGGGCCATGCGCCAGGTGGCCGAGGCGCTCGACCACGCCCACAGCCGCGACATCGTCCACCGCGACATCAAGCCGGTCAACATCCTCTTCGACGAAAAGGAAAACGCCTACGTCTCCGACTTCGGCATCGCCAAAGTGCGCGATTCGACGACGGCCAACCTGACCGGCAACCTGGTGCTGGGCACGCCGGCCTACATGAGTCCGGAACAGTTTGAGGGCGGGCCAATTGACGGCCGTTGCGACCAGTACAGCCTGGCTGTCGTTCTCTACGAAGTATTGACCGGCCAACTGCCGTTTGGCGGCAAGACGCCGAACGTGCTGATGAACCAGCATCTCAACGACGCGCCCATCGCCGCGCACACGCTCAACGCCGCTTTGCCGCCGGCCGTGTCGGCTGTGCTGAACCGGGCGCTGTCCAAGAACCCCGCCGCCCGCTATCCCAACGTGCTGACCTTCGTCCAGGAACTGGAGGCGGCCTCGTACCAACCGCTGCCGGCGGCCGGGTCGGGGCCGCGACCCAGCGCCGAGCAACAGCGCCTGGAGGGCTACTACCGCGCCGGCGTCGAGGCCCTCAACCGCAATGACTGGAGCACGGCGGCGGCTTTCCTGGGGCGCGTCCTGGCTATCGACACCGGTTACCGCGACGCGGCCCAGTTGCGACAGTCCGCGCTGACGCGCTTGCAGGACAAGCACGACACCCCCGCCCCGCCCCGTGACCCGCCCCCGCCACGTCGGGAGCGGGATCCCGTCGAGCCGGGCGCGGGGGGCACACAGCCGGTGAAACCGCCGGCCCGGCCGCGCAACCGGCGGCCGTGGATCGTCCTGGGAGTGGCCGGGCTGGCGCTGGCGGCGCTGCTGGCCTACGTCTTCTGGCCGCGGCCACCGATAGAACCCTCCTCGGCAACGACGACGTCGACCGCGACGGCTACAGCTGTCGCGCCGGCTGCGTCCGTTGTTCCCCCATCCGGCCCTGGCGTGACGGTTGTCGCCGCTGCCGCGGACGCCAGTGTCCGCTGTGGCGCGGACACGCGGCCGCTGACAAACGGCGAGGCGTTGTCGCCGGCCGATTGCCGGCCGCTGCGCGTCCTCGCCGACGATGGGCCGGTCGTCCTGCGTTTGCCCGACGGGACGGAGCTCACGCTGGCCGAAGACACCGACGTTACCTTCACTGCCGGCGACGACGGGGCCATCGCCGCGCAGATCGGCTACGGCCGCCTCGTGGTTGCCGGCGAAGGTCCCGTGACGGTCACCAACGCCGCCGACGCGCGGGCCACGCTTGACCGCGCCGGCGTAATGGGCATCTTCAGCCGCACAGGGTCGCAACTGTTCGAGGTCGCCTGCCTGGCGGGGCAGTGCAGTGTGGCGGGCGATGCGGACACGTCGGCCGTGGCCCTGCGCGCCGGGCAGGGCGGCGTGGTCGGCACCAGCGGACGCGCCGGCCCGCCGGAGAACGCCGATTACGCCAGCTTCCTGTTCTTGCCTCCCGGCCGCGTGCCCACGCCGACGGCCACGCCGAGGCCGACGCGCACACCGACGGCCACGCCAACCGGCACGCCACGCCCCTATGCCACATCTGTCGCCACGGGTACTGCTGGAACCGGCGGCACGCCCGACGCGACCGAGACCAAGAGATTCTCTGACGACGACCAAGACGGCATTCCGTATTGGAACGATCAGTGCTACAAGTACAGCGCGCCGCAGAATGAACCTTGCCCGCCGAAGACGTCGATAGAAACGACGGCGACAGTGACGCCGGAGTCACCAGCACCGACCGCTGTGCCTACAGAGACGCCTTATCCCTCCTATCCCTGATTCAGAGAGGATATACTGGGGCCGGGTGACAGAGTAACCTCAGGCAAGAGGAGAGAAGGATACATGACCACCATCGGACGCTACGAGCTACGCGGTGAGCTGGGCCAGGGCGGCATGGCCACGGTTTACCGGGCCTACGACGCCATGCTCAACCGCGAGGTGGCCCTGAAGGTCATGGCCGCGCACCTGACCCAGGACCCGTCCTTCTACCGCCGCTTCGAGCGCGAGGCCAAGGCCATCGCCGCGCTGGAGCACCCCAGCATTGTCCCGGTCTATGACTATGGCCTGACCGACAAGGGGCAGCCCTACCTGGTCATGCGCATGTTGCGCGGCGGCACGCTCTACGACCGGCTGGCCGCGGGCGGCATGACGCGCCAACAACTCTTGTCTGCCCTGGCCCAGGTCGCCTCGGCCCTCGACTACGCCCACGGCCGCCACGTTGTCCACCGCGACATGAAGTCGGTCAATATCCTCTTCGACGAGAAGGGCAACGCCTATGTCTCCGACTTCGGCATTGCCAAGGTCGTCGATGCGACGACGAACCTGACCGGCAACAGCTTCATGGGCACACCGGCCTACATGAGTCCGGAGCAGTTCACCGGCGGGGCGCTCGACGGCCGCTCCGACCAGTATAGCCTGGCCGTGGTCGCCTTCGAGGCGCTCAGCGGCCGGGTGCCCTTTGCCGCTGAGACGATCCACGGGCTGATGTACCAGCACGTCCACGAGCCGCCGCCCGACATCCACACCATCGACAAGTCGCTGCCGCCAGGCGTGTCGGCCACACTGCGGCGGGCGCTGGCCAAGCGCCCCGAAGACCGCTTCGCCAGCGTCAGCGACTTCATCGAGGCGCTGCGGCTGGCGGCCGCGCCCGGCGCGGCTGCTGCCCAGACGCAGCAGTTGCAGAGCTACTATGACAGCGGTCGTCGCGCCTATGAGCAAGGCGACTGGCCAACGGCGGTCGATTTCCTCGGCCGCGTTGTCGCCGCCGACGCCGGCTACCGTGACGCCAACCAGCTCTACAAGACGGCGGTCATGCGCACGCAGGCAGTAGGCGTGCCCACGGTCGCCGCGCCCCAGCCGCCAATCGTCCGCGAGGCGGGCGGGCCTGTGGCCGCGCCCGCCCCGGCGGGCA
>JAIBAS010000176.1 GCA_019695075.1 Promineifilum sp.
AGAGCGCCGTCAGCCGCGCCAGTTGGAGTGAGTAGTCAATCTGGTTGAACCGGTCGAGCGCCACTAGCTCCGAGGTCGTGGTGTCCAGAACGGCCACGGCGGTGAAGTCGTTGGAGCGGCCCCAGTCCACGCCGAACGTGTATTCGTGGCCGCCGATTGCGCCGTCCTGCGGTTCGGCCGTCGCCGCGTCCAGCACGTGACGAAAGACGCCGGTCGTGTCGTCAATAAACTCCGCTAGAATCTCCTGCCGGTAGACAAGCTCCGGCAAGGCCGACGCCATCGCCGCTATCTCATCGGCCGGCACGTGGGGGTTGACCGTTGACGACATTTGCCAGCTTACCCACTCCTCCTGTGTCGCGTCCTGCCCCTTCTGCCACAACTGCCAGAAACCGCCGCGCCCCTTCGGCGTGGAGAAGAACCAGGCGTCGCCCTGATAGTCAATCAGCGTCGGCCGCACCACGGAATTCCACATATCCAACAGACCGGGGATAAAAGCGCACTCATCGAAGATGACGCGCTTGTATTTGCGCCCGCGCCCGGCGTTACCGCTGCCCGGCGACCAGAACTCCAGCACGCCGCCGGCTACGTTCTCGATACGCCGGTCTGCGGTGGACACGCGCAAGGTGACGGGTTCCAGCACCATGACCATTGACCGCCACACCTCCAGCATGTCCTTGTACGTCGGCGCGTAGTAGGCAACGGGATAGCGCAACACAGCCGGGTCAACGCAGAGCGCCTTAGCCTCTTCCGTCTTGCCCGCCCGTCGGCCCCAGGCCACGACGTTATAGCGCCGGGCGTTCTGGCGTATCTGTCGCTGCCCTGGGTGCGGCCGGGGTATCGTTATCGTCGGCATAGCGAATTACTATCTCGGTCACGACCGCCCCGCCGTCCGGCCCGCTAATCTGCTGCCGCACGGCCGGGGGCGCGTAGTCGTTCGGCCGTCGTATCTGTAGCATCTGCAACGCAAGGCGCGGGTCGTGCTTTGCGCCCTCAATGACCACTTGATGCAGGTTGAACACCGCTTCCGCTTCAGCCTGCTCTACGGCAGCCAAAAAATTCAGCTTCTTGGTTTCGTCGGGTGTCAATTCCTCCCCCCTGCCGTGCTTTTCTCTGGCGTCGCGCCCTTGCGAACGCCACAGGGAGAGGGTGGAGATACCGACGCGAGCATACCCCGCGGCGCTTTCGTAGGTGTGCATAAGAGAAAGCGCCGTGCAGATGTCCTCCTGCACCGTCTTGGTGAGTTTACTTGTACGTCCCATAATTCAGTAGCGGGGGACGGAATCGAACCGCCGGCTGCGCCTAATCAGAGCGCCGAGCTACCATTGCTCCACCCCGCAGCGAGGCCGCCCGATCGGAATCAGGCGGCATAGATGCGATTAACCGCCACGCCCACCACCGCCACCAGCACGGGGAGCGCCGCCACGGCCGCGAATACGGTTCACAACACGTCCGATAAAGCTACGGATTAGCTATCACCTCCTTTGGGGATGATTTTAATATCCCGCAACGCGCGGGGCATTAAGCTGGGTTTCTTCGTGGGCAGCGGAATGGGGGCAACGTCTATCCCGAAGTGCTTGGCAACGCGCAGACCGTCTAGATATTTATCGCTAATCCCTGGCCCCTCTAGACCGGATTTTTGCAAAAACTCCTCTTTTTGGGCGCGGGATTGAAAGCAGACGACTAGAAAGAACTCGCTATCAATCATCTGTCGATAAGTATCTAGTTGCTCTTTTTCATTCTGCATAAACGCGGTTTGGGTCACTTCCCCTTCGGCGTCGGCGTCCTGTTCTGGATCGCCTGTCATGTCCATCGCGTCTAGCGGGTTGATATTTGGCCCCACAAAGAGGGTATCGAAATTAGGCCACTGGTGTCCTCGTGGCGGGCGGGCGGGCCTCTCCAGCCTGGCCGTGTTTCGCTTCATATCGCCGATATCGAGCCGCTCTAGCTTTTTCACTTCCCCACCCGTTCGTGCCTATATATCTCCGCTTCTAGTAGTGGATACCACTCTAATAGTTTGTTCCAGTCGTCGGGTAACTGGGCGCGGATAACCTGTGCGAACTGATAATCTATCGCCGTTAAGGATCGGCCCCACAATTGATAGTCGTAAGGTAAAGCCACCCCCGCGCTATGTAATGCCTGGGCGACGCGCTCCATGTTCCAGTCCCATATAGGCCAGAAGTAGCGCAGACCGGTAACGCCTATAGGCCCCTCGCGCAACACCAACAAGCGGCGTCGCGGGCTATCGCCTGCCCTGTAGCCGAACACTACCAGCGGGTCATTGACCCCGTTTAAGCCGGCGACGACTCTCGCCAAGTCCATGTTGGTGTAGTTGGGAAAATCAATCGCCCGGATAACCCCCACGCGCTGCGGGGGCTGGAACACCAAGTCGTTAATATTGCCCCAAAATAGCGGGTGCGGAAAGCGGTAAATTTTTGTGCCAAAGAACCGCTCGTAATAGTCCAGGCTCTCGCGCTCATATGACAGCCCACCCGGAACCATGTAGCCGTAGAAGGGAATGATGTTGAATCGCTCCCGCAAGGATAGCCAGGCCGATAGACTGTCCTTCCCCCTACTGAAAGCGAGGATGAGCGTATCGCCGGCAACTTGCCGCGCCACCTCATACAGAGCATCGCCAGTCATGTATTCGCCCGTAGCCGGGTCTACAGCCGGCATATACTTCTCTCGGCGTTTCACTGCCCTATCCCCCGGAGAGTTTCATTTTGAAACATACCCCTAGTATAAGTCATTCCCTATACAGTGTAAATAGCAGCCCTGGCCGGGCGACGAGCGATAGCTGGAAAACCTGGCCGGCTCTATCAGCTAGGGGGGAGAATGGGAAAAAATAAGTATTATTGCTTATTGTGTTGTATATCAACTTGATATATACTGTATTCATAAGCGGACACAGAGAGGAAACGAAATGACAAACTACAACGAATACAAAGATGGCGAGTGGTACACATTCCCAGAGCATACACCCCCTAGACAAACATCATACAAAGTGATTCGGGACGGCGAGAAGACCGAACAAAGTCAGTTGGTAGCATGGCAGGATGGGCGGTGGCAGCGGTTATTTAGAAACGAGGCAGGTGACTTACAGATTGAGAACTATGCTCATGTGATGTATTGGCAATACTACGAGGTGAGAATACGAGCCTGGTAGCAAAGCCGAAACCGGCCCCCGGCCGGTCTGTGGGGATAAGCCCAACATTCGAGACTAGAAAGAGGAAGGCGACATGACAGGCGAACAATTCAACGAAATGTATGGAACGGGCACAATGGAAGTTATGATCTGTCGGCGGACGATCATTAGCAGTATGCCCCTGGTAGTCATTGCCACCGAAGAGCTTAATACCAAATTGAGCGGAGAAGGTGACGATCTGAAAGTCGAAGCGAACTATCAGCCGGACGGGTTCCCGGAATGGGCCGGCTGGTATGAGGTACAGACCGAAGGGCTACAACGGTACATTGTGATCGAGCGGCGGCGATGACTGGTTCCCAGTAGAAACGGCCCCCCGGCCACGAACGGCCCCCCGGCCACGAACGGCCCCCGGCCACGGCAGAGCCGGCCGGCAAAGCCGGCCCCGGCCCCCTCTGTCACCTATGAGGAATGGAAGATCGGCAAAATCGGCCACGGCCCGAAAGTGAAAGCCCCCAGGGGCTACGGGCAAGAATGGGAAGCCCGGCTATACTGCGAGAGGGCACTAGATCGGGCAAAATACTACAGGGATACAGACAAAACCAAAAAACAGTATAGAACCGGCTCCCGGCCCCATCGGCGGCATATGACTATGAAGTCAGCGCATCGGCAAGCCTGGCAGCAGGGTATCGAAATAGCTCAAGCAGTCATCGAAGCGGATGTACCGGTTCCCGGTGGATGCTGGACAGGAAAGAAGGAATTGGTAAAAGAGGCATTTTATTACACCAGTTATCTACTCGCGCTGGCAGGAGACTAGCAACCTATGGCAAGATTGAAACACAAACCCTTGTTCAATACGGACGGGACGCCCCTCAGCGGCGACCCGCATGGTGGAAAGTGCGCCGCGAAGTTGTCAAGGATTGTCGGGAGTATGCGACTTGCTTACTAGATATGGTTAGATAAGGTGAAACGATGATCTATCTGATTGGTTATTCAGGGCGAACAATTGACGACCTGAAAAGGATTGTAGGGGAATTTAGTATCTTGATTGATATTCGATTCTCAGCCAAGAGCCGGCTCCCAGGATTCTCAGCTAAGAGCCTAGAGAGAGAATTCCCAAATCAATACCTGCACCTCTGGGAATGGGGCAATGAGAGCTATAGCGGGGAGAGCATCAAGATTTATAAACCCAACGAGGGGCTAACTATTGTGCTCGATATGCTCACCGAACTTGACAGCGGTGGATGGAGGGGCGATCTATTCCTTATGTGTGTTTGCAAAGACGGCCATAAATGCCACCGGCGGCAAGTGGCCGAGCTACTGCGCGAACATGGTTATGAGGTCAAGGAATACGGAGAGGATTAAGCTATGAGTATGTCACTATTTAGTCTGCGACTGACTGAGCATCAAGCCGGCCAACTGACCTACTTGACCCGGCTCTATGGCAATCAGGCAACGGCATTCAGGGTAGCTATTGACCTACTCTACACCCTGCGAAAGCTGGAAGAATTGGGAATCTTCGACCACCTGGACACGGAGAAGCTACGGGCGGCGCTGCGTAACTCCGACATCC
>JAIBAS010000437.1 GCA_019695075.1 Promineifilum sp.
GCCTGGACACGGGCGACTGGGCCGGCGGGCTGGCCGCGGCGGCGGCGGCCATCGACACGGGCGCGGCCCTGGCCACGCTGGAGAACTGGATCGGCATGACCAAAAGCTTCCGCGCCTAGCCCCGCCATGCCCCTGGCCGCGCCCCTCTACCTGCGCCTGAGCACGCCGCCATTCGACGGGGCCTATCTGTGCATCCGCGAGCACCAGCCGCGCCGCCTGCCGGCCCGGACGGACGGGCCGCTGGTGCTGGTCACCTGCCACCCCGGCTTTATCGCCGGCTCCTATGGCGAGTGGGACTACTTCGAGCGCCTGTCGCCGCTGCTGTTCGCCGCCGCGGGGCAGGCGTTCCGGCTGCGTGTCTTCACCGTCAACCATCCCGGCTACGACGTTCCCGCCGGCGCCGCCATCGACCGCTACCACCTGGAAGCCTACAGCATCCGCCACCAGCCGCGGGCCATGCGCGCGGGCCTGCGCTGGCTGCTCGACGGGCCGCTGGCCAGGGAGACCGACATCATCTGGATCGCCTATGGCCACTCGATGGGCGGCCTGGCGCTCAGCCAGTGCCAGACCGAAGCGCTGGCCGAGGAGATGGCCGCGGCCGGCCGCCGGCTGCGGCCGACGCGCGTGCTGTCGGCCCCGGCCTTCTGCATCCAGCCGGAGGCGCAGACCATCCTGAGCCGGCTGGACGCGCTCCACGGCCTGAAGCTGACCCTCGGCCGGCTGCCGCTCTACGCGCCCGTAGCCACCGGCCTCTTTCGCGCCTTCGCGCCGCTGTTCTATCTGGCCGGGGCCGACCGCTTCACCATCGGCGGGCTGCGCGGCTTCGGCGGCTATGGCCGGCTCAATCCGTTCATCCTGCTGGAGCAGGGACGGGAACTGCTGCGGCTGGAGCCGGGCGACGTGTGCGGCCCCGATACGCTGGCCGATGTCCACATCCTGCTGTCGCGGCAAGACGGCATGGTCAACTGGCAGGCGACGCACGATCTCATCGCCGCGGCGCGCGGGGCCGGCCACCGCGTGAACCACTACGACCTCGACAGCACCCACCTGCTGGAAGTCGACCGCCCCGACGCCGTCGCCGGCATCCTCGGCCAGATCATCGCCGGGGCGTTGGACGCCAGCGCAGGTAAGAATGAGCTTGTGCTATAATCCCAGCCTATGAGCGTAACGAATCTGGCCAAACGCCGCGGCGAAATTCTGGACGAGATCATGACCCACCACCGCGAGCGGCTGCCGCGGGTGATGGCCGAGCGGCCGTTGGCTGACCTGCGGGCGATGGCCGCTGTCGCCCCGCCGCCGCGCGACTTCGTCGCCGCCGTCCGCGCGCCGGGCGTGTCGCTGATCGCCGAGTGCAAGAAGGCTTCGCCCAGCAAGGGGCTGATCGTGCCCGATTACGACCCCGTGCGGCTGGCGCGGGCCTATGAGAAGGGCGGCGCGCGGGCCATCTCCGTGCTGACGGACACGCGCCACTTCCAGGGCACGCTGGAGCATCTGCGCGACGTGCGCGAGGCCGTGCGCCTGCCCGTACTGCGCAAGGACTTCCTCTTTCACCCCTACCAGCTCTACGAGGCGCGCGTGGCCGGGGCCGACGCCGTCCTGCTCATCGCCGCCGTCCTGGGCGACAACGACCTGGCCGAGCTGCACGCCCTGGCGCGGCGACTGGGCTTGGCCGCGCTGGTCGAGGTACACAACGAGGCCGAGCTGGCGCGGGTATTGCCGCTGGGGCCGGTGCTGGTGGGCGTCAACAACCGCGACTTGCAGACGTTCGAGATCGATTTGGGCACAACGGCACGGCTGCGGGCGCTCATTCCGCCGGCCGTGGCCGTGGTGGGCGAGAGTGGGCTGAAGACGCCCGACGACGTGGCCGCGATGCGGGCCGCGGGCGTGGATGGCGTGCTGATCGGCGAGGCGCTGGCGCGCAGCAAGGATGTCGTCGCCGCGACGCGGCAACTTGTGGCCGCCGGGCGGCTACAGTGAGGCGCTGGGGGACTTACGCCTCAGAGAAGCACCAAAAAACTCGGCTCTTTAGCCGAGTTTTCTGTGCGACCGAATTCACCCCGCGTACAATTCGTCCCGTGAACTGTATAAGACAAATATAGCCGCAGATGCCGACAGGTACATCGGGAAATAGGCCGCATTCATCTACGAAATTGTGCGTATTTTGTGTGGGGGATAACCCTGAACGGGCCGGCTTCCGCAGTGAATCCGGGCGAATTCACTCAGCAACCATACAATAACCGATACGATCGGCTTTGTCCAGTGTTTCTTTCCCTAGCAAGATCATCTATCATTGGCCGGCCCGGCGCGGCCCAAAAGCGAACGACAACACCGCAGGAGAATCAGGAGTCCTCATGAGCAAGAAAAAGGTTGCCATCATCACCGACAGCGTCGCCAATCTGACGCCGGAGACGCTGGCTCAATACGACATCTACAACATCCCGCAGATCCTCAATTGGGAAGGCAAGAGCCTTCTCGACCAGATCGACATCAGCACGGCCGAGTTCTACGAGCGGCTGCCGAAATCGAAAGACCTGCCCAAGACCTCGCAACCGTCGCCGGGGCAGTTCACCGAACACTTCATGAAAGTCGCCGAGGGCGCGGACAGCATCGTCGCCGTGTTCGTCTCCTCGGCGCTGAGCGGCACGATCCAGTCGGCCCACCTGGGCGCGCAGGCGATGGGCGACTATCCCATCGAGATAGTCGATTCGCGTTCGGCGTCGCTGGGGCTGGGGCTACTGGCCGTCGCCGCCGCGCGCCACGCCGCCGCGGGTCACGACGCCCATGCCGTGGCCGAGCATGTGCGCGGCCTCGTGCCGCGGATGCGCGTGCTTTTCGTCGTCGATACGCTGGAGTACTTGCACAAGGGCGGTCGCATTGGCGGGGCCAAGCGGCTGGTCGGCTCGGTGCTGTCCATCAAGCCCGTGCTCCACATCGAGAACGGCCAGATCGAGCCGCTGGCCTCCGTGCGCACCAAGAGCAAGGCCATTGCCCACATGCTCGAAGTCGTCCTGGGCGAGATGAAGGGCAAGAAGCACATCCACGCCGGCATCATCCACGCCGTCGCTCCGCAGGATGCCGCCGCCATCAAGCAGCAGATCCTGGCCGTCGTCCAGCCGGACGAACTGCTGCTCAACGAGCTGACGCCGGTTATTGGAGCCAACGTCGGGCCGGGCGTGCTGGGGATGGGCTACTACACCGAGGAGTAGGGGCGGAGCAATGACCCACCCCACTCATTCGTACAGCGACGCCAGCCCTTGCCGCAGCATCAGGCGCGCCAATTGGGTGCGATTCGCCACCCTGGCCTTGCGCAGGATGTTGGACACGTGCGTGCCGACCGTGCGGACGCTGATGTTGAGCGCGTCGGCGATATTCTGGTTGTCGTAGCCGCGGGCGATCAGACGGGCGATGTCCATCTCGCGCTCCGTCAGCAGCGTTTCCAGCGTGGCCTCGCGCGGCGCGGTCGTATCGCGTGAGGCCAGAGACCGCATCAGGCGCAGCGCCACGGCCGGGTTGAGGGGCGATTGGCCGGCGTGGAGCTGCTCCAGCGCCTCAACAAGCTTCTGGCCCAGGTCTTGCTTCAGCACAAAGCCCAGCGCCCCGGCATAGATGGCTTCGAAGATCTGGGCGTCGTCGCTGTAGCTGGTCAGGATCAGGATGCGCGCCGCCGGCCACTGGGCCGTGATCGCTCGCGTGGCCTGGATGCCGTCCATCCGGGGCATGATCAGATCCATCACGATCACGTCGGGCCGCAGCGCCAGCGCCTGGCGTACCGCTTCCTCGCCGTCGGCGGCCGTGCCGATGACGCGCAGGCCCGGCTTCGTGGCCAACATGGCGCACAACCCCTCGCGCACGATGGTCTGATCCTCAACAACCAGGATGTGGATGGTGTCGGTCATCGCTCATTCGCCTCCGGGGGTCTTGCCGGCAGAGGGGCGCGGGCTTCAACGCGCGTGCCGCGCCCCGGGCGGCTGGCAATGCGCAACCGCCCGCCGATCTTGTCCATGCGCCTGGCCATGCTCTCCAGCCCCATGCCGCCGCCGGCCGCCGCGTCGCGCCGCCGGAAGCCCGCGCCGTCGTCGCGGACGACGAGAATGAGTTCGCCGCCGGCGGCCCGCAGCGTCACGATCACACGCCCGGCGCGCGAGTGGTGGAGGGCGTTGTTGAGCGCCTCCAGGGCAACGCGGTAGAAAGCCTCTTCCAGCGCCGGCGGCAGTTCGCCCACGCCCGCCACGCTGAATCGGGTGGCGATATTGGCCCGCTCCTCGACCGATTGCAGCCGGTCGCGGAGCGCCGCGGCCAGGCCACGCTGGGCCAACGCGTCGGCGCGCAACTCGAACAGCAGCAATCGCATCTCCCTCAGGGCCTGGGAGACGCGCTGGACGATGGTCTGGGTGTGGTGCTCGACGGCGGCCAGGTCGCCGGCGCGGGCCGACTCGCGGGCAGCCTCAGCGAACAGACCGGCGCTATAGACCGTCTGGGTGACGGCGTCGTGCAGTTCGCGGGCCACACGCTCGCGCTCTTCCAGGACGGCCGCCTGGCGAGTCATCTGGCGTAGTTGCAGGTTCTCCACCGCCGCGCCGAGTTGATCGGCCACGGCCGTCAGGAAGCGCGTCGCCCCGGCGAAAGCGCCGGCGACGTCGCTCCACAGGCTCAGGACGCCGAGGTTGCGGCCGCGGGCGCGCAGCGGGGCGACGGCCACGGCCTGTG
>JAIBAS010000035.1 GCA_019695075.1 Promineifilum sp.
TTGAGCAGCTCAGGTCGTACGTCTTTTTCGTAATATATGGTGGCCATATTCAGTTTGTTTTTGAAGCGAAATCGATGTTATTTGACCTTCAGGACACATGGCCCGGATCGCACAATCTCGCGAACCGGAAATGCGCTCATCTCGGCCAGGAATCTTTCAATGAGGCGGACAGGGCCGGTGTATTGCACGACGAGGCAATCCGGCTTATCGTGCTCGATCTTCCCGCCGAAGTCGTCGACGATAGCGAGCACCTCCGAACGAGAAACGGTCGACGGATCGAACGAACCGAGGGTGACCTCGCGCATGACGCGATCGATGATGGCCTGAATCTCGCGGTCATTCATGGCGACGTGCTCGCTTGCCCTGCGTCAGCGGCCGGCGCGGCCCGCTAGGCGCTCTGGCCCTTGTTGTACTGTTCCTGGCCGTCCACTTCCCAGGAATCGACGATGGCCATGACGACGGCGTCGCAGGGGCGCTTGTCGGTCATCACCGTTTGCCGGGCAGAGCTGCCCGTGGCGATCATGACGACCTCGCCCAGGCCCGCGCCGACGGCATCGGCGGCGACGACGTAGCCGCGCTCGTCCTGGTTGTCGATGGTCAGGCGGCGGACGACGAGGAACTTCAGGCCGTCCAGCGTGGCCTCTTTCTGGGTGGAGACGAGCGTGCCGACTACTTTGCCGAGAAACATAGATCATCCATCGATGTGGGTGGTAGCGATTCTCCGAATCGCGGCCACGGTTGGGTCGTGGTCAGAGGCGATTCGGAGAATCGCGGCCACGGGTTTACTCAGCGGCCGGGGCGCGGCCGAGGGGCAGCGTCCGGTCGACGTTCTCGTGCGGCCGCGGGATGACGTGGACGGCGACGATCTCGCCGATCTTCTCGGCTCCGCGCGCGCCCGCTTCGACGGCGGCCTTCACCGCGGCCACATCGCCGCGGACGATGGCGGTCACATAGCCGCCGCCCGTCTTCTCATAGCCGACCAGCTCGACGCGGGCGGCCTTGACCATCGCGTCCGAGGCCTCGACCATGGCGGCAAAACTGCGGCACTCGATCATGCCCAATGCTTCTGTCATTTCGCTTTCTCCTGATGGTTGCGTGCCCCTACTCGCTGCGCTTGCTGGGCTGTTCCCGGCCACTGACGCCCTCGATGGCATCGATGGCCGCCTGGTAGCCGGCCATGATGTGGCGCTCCTCGCCGCCCAGGTAGATGCGGCCGAAGCTGCCGAAGGCGCGCACCTCCAGGATGTTGAGGTCAGCGCGCTTCTCGGCCTCGTTGGCGGCCAGGGCGGCATAGGCCGCCGGCTGCACCTCCATGACGTACAGCGTCTGCCCGGCCAGGAGCATGTGCCCGTGGCGCGTGCGGTTGATCAACTGCGTCTGGTGGGGGTCGATGTTGCGGATGATCTGGCTGGAGACGACGCTCGGCTTGAGGCGGTCGGACTCGACCACGCCGATGGCCTCCAGGATGGCCGCGCCCGCGGCGCGCACGCTGGCCTGGCTGGACGAGTGAACTTCCAGCAGGCCGTAGAGCCGTTCGATGATCTGCATGCCCGGCCGCACGTCGGTTGCCTTCAGGGCGATGTCGGTGATGCGGTTGATCTCGATGCCGGGCGAAATCTCGATCCACAGCGAGGCGTCGCCGGGCAGGGGCAGGAAGCCGCCGGCGACCGTGCCCAGGAAGGCGGCGTGCTGCGGTTGGAGGCTGTCCAGGAATACGTAGCTGCGCAATTCAGTGGCCACAATTAGCGACTCCTGCGGGCTGGTGGCTGCGCCACCCGGTCGGCGTGGGGAACTTGCCGCCGCCGGGCGCGCCGCCGCGAATCTTCGGCCGCCTGCCTGAGCAGGTGGTGGACGCTGTGGAGGAAGTCCTCGTCGTAGAAGCGGTTGCCGCAGATGTCGCAGACATACGACGGCGAATCGGGCATGACCAGCATGTGCTTGCCGAGCTTCAGCAAGTAGGGCGTTGCGACATAGCGGCAGCGACCGATTCCGCACTCTTCGCACTGGATCGTGATCACGTCCTTATCTCCTGGCCTCGGATACAATGGCCACGCCGGCGCTGGCGCCGATGCGCGTGGCCCCGGCGGCGATCATCGCCTGGGTGTCGGCATAGTTGCGCACCCCACCGGATGCCTTGACGCCAATGTCCGGCCCGACGACGCGGCGCATGAGGGCCACGTCCTGGACCGTCGCCCCGCCCGGCCCGAAGCCGGTCGAGGTCTTCACAAAGTCGGCGCCGGCCGCCTTCGATAGCTGGCAGGCGATGACCTTCTCCTCGTCGTTCAGCAGCGCCGTCTCGATGATGACCTTCACCAGGGCATTGGCGGCGTGGGCGGTGCGGACGACGGCGGCGATGTCCTCGTGGACGGCGCGGTAGTCGCGCGACTTCAGCGCGCCGATGTTGATGACCATGTCGATCTCCGTCGCGCCGTCGCGGATGGCCTGTTGCGTCTCGTAGGCCTTCACGGGCGTGGCCGTGGCCCCCAGCGGGAAGCCGATGACGGTGCAGACCTTCACGTCGCTGCCCTTCAGCAGTTGGGCGCAGAGCTTGACGTGCGTCGGGTTGACGCAGACGGAGGCGAAGTGGTAGGTGCGGGCTTCGTAGCAGAGTTGGGCGATCTGGTCCTGGGTGGCGTCGGCCTTCAGCAGGGTGTGGTCGATGGTGCGGGCGACGTTCTGGTCTTGCGGCAGCGCCCCCAGCCGCGACGTGACGCGCGACGCGCCGGCCTGGAAGACCTGCGACACGCGGCCGGCGCAGTGGGCCACGCAGCTGCCGTCGCTGCAATTGCAGCTGTCGGGCGGGGCGGCCGACGCGCGCGGCTGCCCCAGGCGCAGCAGCACTTCGCGCGTCACCTCCTCAATCACTCGTTCAATCGTCGCCGTGTCGTATGTGGTCATCCAGTCGCCAATTCACAAGACCCACCCGGCCGGTTCAGTAGGCGGGTGGGGTTTTCGTTGTCAGGCCTTTTGTGTCCGCCGCCGGCGGCATGGGCGCGAGGGGGGCCGGCCGTGCGCCGTCGAGGGCGTCGATCTTGGCCACCCGGGCGGCATGCCGGCCGCCGGCAAACTCCGTGTTCAGCCACGTCCGCACGATCTGTTGGGCCAGATTGGGGCCGATGAGGCCCGCGCCCAGGGTCAGGACGTTGGCGTTGTTGTGCTCGCGGCTGTTCACGGCTGTGGCCTGATCATAGCACATTGCCGCGCGGACACCAGCGATCTTATTGGCGGCCATGCAACTGCCGATGCCCGCGCCGTCGATGAGGATTCCCCGCCAGGCGTCGCCGGCGGCCACCCGCCGGGCCACGGCCACGGCGATGTCGGGGTAATCGACGGGGTCTTTGCTGTGCGTGCCGCAGTCGATGACTTCGTAGTCGGCGGCCAGCAACGCGCGCAACGCCTCCTTCAGCTCGTAGCCGCCATGATCCGCGCCGATGGCCACGCGCCGGCCGCCGCTCTTGCCTGTGGGCGGGGGGCTGGGCGGCGCGGTTTGCAGGGTGATGCGCCGTTCCTCGGCCACCTGGCGGGCCAGGGGGGTGATGATGGCGTTGCCGGCGATGACCAGCGTCGTCCCGACGGGCGTCTCGCGCAGGGTGGCTTCGTCGATGAGGGCGCGCCGGGGTTCGGCCGCCGCGCCGAGCGTGCGGGTGACTACCTGGCGTACCAGCGCTTCGATCTCCGCGCGGTTGTCGTTCATGATCCCCCTTGTCAATCTCGGCGCGATCTGGCGCGGACGGCCGCCTAGCTGGACGGGAACTCGTGATGCGGTATGCGCTCCCAATCGCTGGGCGGCCAGTAGACGACCAGGGCCTTGCCCAGGATGTGGTCGAGGGGCAGGAAGCCCCAGGCATGGGAGTCGCTGGAGTTGTTGCGGTTGTCGCCCAGGACGAAGTATTGCCCGTCGGGGACGACCCAGCTGCTGCTGTAGGTCGGCGCGGCCTGGATGTATGGTTCGTCGAGGGCGACGCCGTTGACGCTGACGACGCCGTTCTGGATGGTGACCGTGTCGCCGGGCAGGCCGATGACGCGCTTGATCAGGTTCAGTTCGCTGGTGGGGTGGCGGAAGACGATGATGTCGCCGCGCTCCGGGTCGTCGAGCTGGTAGGCGAAGTTGCTGATGATCAGGTATTCGCCGTTGAGCAGCGTCGGGTTCATGCTGTTGCCGTCGATGCGGTAGCGGCCGACGAGGCTATTGACGATCCAGAAGATGAAGAAGGTCAGCAGCAGCGTCTCGATGATCTCGCGGACGAAGGCCGACGTGGGGCGGCGAAAGGCGGCCGGGGGCGGCGGTTCCGTGCGTACCGGCGGCGGGGGAGGCGTTATCGGCTGCATATCGGCCATGCGTGTCTTCTCTCGGGCGTCCTCTTGCGGGCACTCCCTGAAGATAATAGCCGTCCTCATAGCCGGGCGCAACACCTGCCCGCTTTGCTAAACGCGCTATAATGTGGCCATCTATGGGTTTTCCAACCTGGACACTCTGGGGCATGGGCCTATCGGCCGTGGCGGCCTTGCTGGCCATTGCCCTGTCATTTCTGGCGCAATCGCCGCGGATGCTGACGCGGCTGCACCTGACCGGCAGCCGGCTCGACCTGCGGGCGCGGACACTGACCGGTTATGGCCTGGCGCTGCTGCTGCTGGCGATGGGCTTCTTCGCCGCGGGCGTGCCGCTGGGCGGGCCGGGCGCGGCCGCCGCGCCG